>DASUFX010000001.1:0-14880 GCA_036274355.1 Kofleriaceae bacterium
CACGCAAAGCGTGCACACCGTTAACGCGGCGCGTTCTTGATCGTCGGCGCGTCGAGGCCACCTGCATCCGGGACCGGCGGTAAGTCGACCACGTCAGACACGCCGGCATCCGTCGGCATGTTCGTCGGTGGCGGTGCGGGCGGCGGTTCCTGTTGCGGGGCGAACTCGGTATCCATCTGGACGACGCTCGGCTGTGTCTTCTCGGGCTTGGGCGCGAGCGGCTTTGCTTCCCGCGTCGGCGGCAACGGCCTGAACCCACGCGGCTCGGGCGGCTGGAAGTAACAAGCGGCGACGATCGCGCCCGTTGCAGTACCGATGAGGAGCAGTCGCACGATCAGGTTCCGCATGATCGGGAGCATTGCCAGCCGCGTGCCTCGTGCAGTCCGTGCGCTGCCGCTCTCAGCCGGCGGATTAGATGCTATAGAGCCGTGTGCTCACAGCCCTGATCGCCGCGGCAGTAGGCGGATGGTTCTCGATCATGTGCCTCAGCGTGTTCGCGCATCGCTCGATCGCGCACCGCGCTGTCACGCTGCACCCAGTAGTCGCTCATGTGATGCGCTTCTGGCTGTGGTTCTCGACCGGCACGCCAACCCGACGGTGGGTCGCCGTCCATCGCAAGCATCACGTGTTCACCGACGCCGAAGGCGATCCGCACTCGCCAGTCGTGTTCGGTCTGCCGCGCATCTTCTTCCTCGGCTACTGGTACTACCGCCGCGAGGCGATGAAGCCGGAGACGATCGAGCAGTACGGCGCGAACTGTCCGAACGATTGGCTCGAGCGCAACGTCTACGAGAAGCACGACAACCTCGGCCTCATCCTCATGCTCGCGCTCGACATCGCGGTGTTCGGCATCGGCCCGGGCCTGCTCGCGTACGGCGTGCAGATCATCTGGGTGTCGCTGTGGGCTGCCGGCGTGATCAATGGCATCGGTCACGCGTGGGGCTATCGCAACTTCCAGACCCAAGAAGGCAGCCGCAACATCGTGCCGGTCGCGCTGCTCGTGAGCGGCGAAGAGCTGCACAACAATCATCATCGCTGGCCGCGGTCGGCGAAGTTCTCGATGAAGTGGTACGAGATCGACGCGGGCTGGATGCTGATCCGCTCGCTGTACACGTTCGGTCTCGCGAGCGACATCTACGTGCGCAACAAGCGCTGGAAACCATCGAACGAGCCGCTCGTCGATATCGACCTTGCAGATGCGGCGCAACTCCCTGAAGAGCGTGCTGTCGATCCGTCGGCCGCGCCCTAAGGCGTCGCGGCGAGCCGCTTCAAGAATGGCACGACCTGCCGGTTCGTGACGTCTTCGGCGACCGCCTCGAGACAGTCGCGCATGCCGGCGTTGACGTCGCGATCCGAATTGCCGGTCATCGCTTTCGCAGAGCCGGATGCCGACGCGGCCTTGTTCGCTTCCCACTTCTCGCCGCCGTCCTTACCGCTCCACGGCGCGACGCGAATCGCGACCGTGCACGCGATGGTGGTCTGGCGCGCGCCCTTCGTGACATCGATCTTCTTCACGTTCGCCGCGACGATGTACGCCTGCGACTTGCTCTGCGTGAGCTCCTTGCTGGTCGGCAGTCCGCCGGGCCAGCTCGTCGAGTAACCGGTCTTCTCGATGCCGCGCCTCACGATCTTGACCACGCGATCGGGCGCATCCTTCGGTGCTCGGTTCGATTGATCGACCGCACTATCGACGTTGACGAACACGGTGGGCTTGCTGCTCTTCGAGCTCGACGAGCTACGCCGTAGTCCGGCGAGTGCCTTGAGTGCGCTCTCCGCGGTCGACTTCACCTTCGCATCGCGATCGCTGCGCGCGGCTTTTTCGAGTGCATCGAGCGCGAGCTCGCGTGCATCTTCGGCCGTCGATGCATCGACCATCTTTTCGAGCGCGAGTGCGGACACGCGACGAATCGTCGGGTCGGCATCGTTCGTCAGCGCGCCCGAGACGGCGAGCACTGCGCGTGCGTCTTTCGATTTCGAGAGCCCGAGTGCAGCAGCGAGTCGCACCTTCTGACTCTTCGACTGAATTTCTTTGACGCCTTGATCGATCGCGTCCGCACCTGCTGGTCGAGACAGCAGTAGCAAGCAAGCGGTGAGAACCGCCAGCGCGCGCGACATCGTGCTCAGGTTATCACGCACAAATTAGAACGTAGAGGCCCACACATCCCACCTTCGCGTAGACTCTGGCCCGTGGGATTCCTCGACAGTGTTCGCGTGCTCGGTGCGATGGCGCGCATCACCGCGCCATCACTCGTCGACATCATCCGCGGCTCGCTCGATCGCGAGTCAGTCGACGAGCGAGCTCGATGGTTTGGCCAGCGCGTGGTCGAGTTACTGAATGTCGATCTCCACGCAAGCGGTGCGGACCGCGTGCCCACGGGTCGCGCGTATGTCTACATGTCGAACCACCAGAGCCACCTCGACATCCCGATGCTCTACGCGACGCTGCCCTCGCCGACGATCCGCATGCTCGGCAAGAAGGAGCTGTTCCAGATCCCGCTCTGGGGATACGGCCTACGCCAGGCCGAGTTCATCGAAGTCGATCGCAGCAACCACATGCGCGCGGTGCAGTCGATCGAGCACGCGGCGCGGCTGATCCGAGACGGCGTCAGTATCTACTTGGCTCCGGAGGGGACGCGCTCGCGCGATGGCCGGATCGGCAAGCTCAAGAAGGGCGGGTTCCATCTCGCGATCGACACGCACACCCCGATCGTGCCGGTGGCTATCCGAGGCACGATTGACATTCTGCCGCGTGGCGGGAAGGTGATGCAGACGGGCAAACGCGTCGATGTCACGATCGGCGCACCGATTTCCGTCGAGGGCCGCGAGCTCGCCGATCTGATGGCCGAGGTCTCAGAATTCTTCATCAGCCACGTCGAGAGGTAGCGGAGACTACGGAGTTTTCTTGGCGACCCGCGCGATGCGTTATCGCCCGCATTTATAGGGTATCTTTCTCGGGTGACCTGGGTCGTGCCGTTGGCGCTCGGGGGCCTCGCCATCCTCGTGATGGTGACGTTCACGATGCTCTCCGCCCGCAAGCGCCATCGCGCCGTGATCGCTCCGGCTCAAGTGGTCGGGCCGCGCATTCTCGTTCACGACATCAATGATGATCGCTGCACGGGGTGCGACGCCTGCGTCGCCGTCTGCCCGACCAACGTTCTCGATCTGGTCGCGAACAAGAGCCGCGTGCTGCGGTTCCAGGACTGCATCCAGTGCGAAGCGTGCATGTTCGCGTGCCCGACCGAAGCGCTCGTGATGTTCCCGGAAGGGGCCACGCCGCCGCCGCTCAAGATTCCCGAGATCGACGAGAACTTCCAGACGGCCGTCCCGGGCCAGTACCTGATCGGTGAAGTCGCTGGCAAGCCGCTCGTCAAGAACGCGGCGAACCTCGGCCGCGCGGTCATCGAGCACATGCTGACGACCGGCGTGTATCCGGGCGCGCTCGGTGGCGGTGCAGTCGATGTCGCGATCATCGGCTCGGGCCCAGGTGGCCTGTCTGCCGCGCTCACGTGCATCCAGAAGGGCCTGTCGTACGTCGTGCTCGACAAGGAGCAGATGATCGCGTCGACGATCGCGCGCTACCCCAAGGGCAAGCTCGTGATGGCCGAGCCGTACGACACCGAGAACCTGTCGCTCTTGCCCGTGTTCGACTCGTCGAAGGAACAGCTGATTCCGATCTGGAATGAGCTGATCGAGCGCGTGCGGCTGCAGATCAAGCTCGGCGAATCGGTCGAAACCGTGAAGCGGGGCGCGCAGGGGTTCGAAGTGCGCACGACCGTCGCGACGTACCAGGCGCAGCGCGTCGTGCTGTCGATCGGTACGCGCGGCAAGCCGCGTACGCTGCAGGTGCCGGGCGAGAACCTCCCGAAGGTGTTCAGCCTGCTCGAGGATCCCGACGAGTGGCAAGGACGCAACGTGCTGGTCGTCGGTGGCGGTGACTCCGCATGTGAAGCGGCGCTCGCGCTCGCCGACTCCGGCGCGAAGGTCACGATTTCGTACCGCGGCCGCGGCTTCAATCGCGCGGCCCCGAAGAACAAGCAATCGATCGAGCGCTACGCGGCGGAAGGCCGCATCAAGGCGAAGCTCGGCTCGCAGGTCCTGGAGTTCGATCAAGATACGGTGACGCTCGCACTCGCCGACAACTCGCAGAAACGCTATCCAAACGACGCCGCGTTCGTGCTCATCGGCGCCGATCCGCCGGTCGCCTGGCTCGAGAAGGTCGGCGTTCGCTTCGTCGAGCGTCCGCACCAGTTCCAGTTCGGCAAGTCGGATGACATCGTGCGCCGCTTCGTCGCGCGCGCGATGGAATGCCCCGAGGACGCGGCACGTGCAGCGGCACAGGTGCTCGGCGGCAGCACTGGCGTCGAGCCGTCGCGCGCTGCGGCTGCCATCTCGCTGCCGATGCCGATGGGCGGCGAGAAGGTGAGCGGCCCGAAGAAGTGGCTGCGTTCGGCGACCAGCATCTTCTCGACGCGCGGGGCGTCTCAGATGACGCCGCTGCCGCAGAAGGCACCCGTCTCGACTCAGGCGGGGCGCGGCAAGAAGCTCGACGGTCCGATGCCGCTGTCGGAGTTCGCGAAACGGCAGAAGACGTCGCACTCGCATCACCACACGCACACCGGTCATGGTCGTCGCGATCAGCTGACCGCCGGCGAACGTACGCGCATCCTCCGCATGCTGCGCGACGAAGGCGGCCGTCTCGCCGACGAAGAATCGCAGGTGCATATCGGCGCCGCGCCGCCGATGCCCGCCAACTACGACTTCGACTTCGACGACGAAGGCGCGCAGGTCGCGGCACCGCCGGCCCCGTCCGTGCGGCCCGACGTTCCGGCGAAGCCTGCGCTCGTCGTTGGCCTCGAGAAGGCGCGCAAGAAGCGCCAGACCGGTGGACCGCAGCCGGCGCAACCGCAGCCGCCGCGCGTGCCGCCTGCACCGTCGCAACCACCGCCCATGCGTGCGAAGCCGGCGACCGCGCCGCCACCGCTGCCGCTGCGTGCGGTTTCGCCGCCGCCGCCGCCCGTGCTTCCTGCGCGGTCGAAGCCCGCGTCGATGCCGCCGCCAGCGCGCGCGCCCCGTGTCAACGATCCGAGCGAGCCGGCGCCGGCGCGATCGAATCCATCGCCACGTCGCGGTCTGCCGACGCCGTTCTCGGCAGACGCACCGCGGTCGTCGCTGTTCGACGAGCCGACGCGGCTCGGCGACGTCGATGCGCACCTTCTCGATCAGACGCGGCCGAAACAGTCCGCACCCGACGCCGAGTACCCGCCGAAGTTCCTGCCGGCAACGACCGAGCTCGCGCCGCCGATGCACTTCGACGAGGACGAAGCGACGCGCCTCGCCAGCCCCGACGGCAAGCTGCCGCCGCGCCGCCAACCACCGCCACCGCGCGGACAGGCGCCCGCGCCGCGTGGCACTGCGAAGCACGGCGACAACGAGCGCACGCGTGCGGTCGACATTCGGAACGACCCCAGCATCAACGACATCGACTGGGATATCGACTGACCCTCCTCGTCGATATCGACTGATAGACTCTGGGCATGGCCGGGTCGTCGGGGACCGACAAAACGATTCCCGCGAGTGATCCGGGGACGACGGCCGCAGGCACCGACAAGACGCTTCCGGTGAGCAATCTGCGCGAGACGCAGTCGGGAACCGAGAAGACGCTGCCGGCGAGCGACGTCAGGAGTCCACCATCGGGGACCGAACGGACGATTCCCGCGAGTGACGTGCGGCTGCCGTCCTCGGACGGAACCGAGAAGACGATCCCCGCGGACGCCGGCGCCTCCGACAGCGAATCGGCAGCGCCCGCGACGGCCGATCAGCGGTATCGCCTCGGCACCGAGATCGGACGCGGCGGTATGGGGCGCGTCGTCGAAGCGTACGACACGTACCTCGGCCGCACGGTCGCGCTGAAGGAAGTGCTGTCGACGCAGAGCGCGTCGCTGACGAAGCGGTTCAACCGCGAAGTGCGAATCACTGCGCGCCTCGAGCACGCGTCGATCGTCCCGCTCTACGACGGCGGCCTGATGGCCGACGGTCGCCCGTTCTACGTGATGCGTCGCGTGTCGGGCCGTCCACTCGACGAGCTGATCGCGCTGGGCGGTACGCTCGACAAGCGGCTCGCGCTGCTGCCGAACGTGCTCGCTGCGATCGATGCCATCGGGCACGCGCACCAGCGCGGCGTCATTCATCGCGATCTCAAGCCGGCGAACATTCTCGTCGGTGATCTCGGCGAGACGGTGGTGATCGACTGGGGCCTTGCAAAGGTGATCGGCGAGGAAGAGCTGCCGCCGCCGAGCTTCGAGCCGTACGTGCCGACCGCTGGCGACAGCTTGAAGACGCAGGTCGGCTCGGTGTTCGGGACGCCGGGATTCATGTCGCCCGAGCAAGCGCGTGGCGACGAGCTCGATCCGCGCAGCGACGTGTTCGCGCTCGGCGCGACGCTCTACCAACTGCTCGCGGGCAAGCCGCCGGTCGGCGGCAAGAGCGCGACCGAGGTGATCGAATCGACGCTGTCGAAGAAGATCGCGCCAGTCACGAAGCTGGCACCGGCGACGCCGCCCGAGCTCGCGACGATCATCGCGAAGGCGCTCGCGTTCGAAGCGCGTGACCGCTACGCCGATGCCGGCGAGCTCGCCGAGGACGTGCGTCGGTTCACGACCGGTCAGCTCGTCGCGGCGCATCGCTACACGCGCTGGCAGCGAGTCGCTCGCTATGCACGGCGTCATCGCGCTGCGCTGTCGGTTGCTGCGCTTGCCGCGGTCGCGGTCGCGGGGCTGTCGTGGTTCAGCGTGCATCGCATCCTGAAAGAGCGCGATGTCGCGAACGCCGCGCGCAGCGAAGCCGAGCAACAACGCTCGCTCGCGATCACGAAGGCGGACGAAGCGCGCCAGCGTGCGGATCAGCTGTTGCTCGCGCACGCGCGCAGCCTCGTCGACACGAGCCCGACAGAAGCGATTGCCGCGCTCAAACACATCGAGTCGACCTCGCCGCAGACGCTGGATGGTGCGCGTGCGGTCGCGCGCGCGGCGCTGATGCGCGGTGTCGCCTGGGGCGTGCGCTCGCTGCCCGGGATGACGACGAGCTTCGAGATGACCCGCGATGGGAAGCGGCTCGTCCAGGTCAATCGCGACGGCAAGCTCCAGGTCGTCGACCTCGAGCAGCGTAAGCAGACCGCGGTGACCGACATCGGCAAAGGCAGCCGCGCGACCTGGGTCGACGGCGATCGCAAGCTGCTGATCGACCGCGACGGCCAACCGCCCGCGCTGTGGAATCCGGCGAGCGGCGGGCTCGAACCGCTCGCGATCGGCGAGCTGCGCGACTTCGAGAAGACGCCCGATGGCGCGTTCGTCGCGTATATCGATGCGGGCTATCAAGTCGGTCTCCTCGACGTGGCGAAGAAGACCGGCGCGCCACTGTGGACCGCCGGAACCGCAGAGCGCAGCCTCGCGATCGCGGTCGATGCGAGCTGGGTCGCGTTCGGCGATCGCATCGACAAGAAGCGCTCGCGCCTCGTCGTCGTCGATCGCAGTGGCAAGCTCGTGCTGGAGCGGCCGGGCACTGTGACGATGCTCGCCGCTTCGCCGACCGGCAAGCTCGCAGCCTCGTTCTTCGAGGACATCGTCGAGCTCCGTCCGGGCAACCCGACGGTGACCAAGCTGCCGCTCGACGCGAACGAGGCGAAGTTCGTCCACTTCATGGCGTATCGCGGTGACCTGCTCGACCTCGTCGCCGTGCGCGCGCTGCTCACGTGGAGCGCCGGTCGCTTGATCCGTGGTGACGCGCTCGCAGATACCGTTTACTCGGCGCGGTCAGTCGCCGGTGATGTGATCGTCGCTGCCGCGAACGACAACAACGTCCACCTCGTGCGACGCGGGGCACACCTGGTGCTGTCGTTGACCGACGCGCCCGAAGGCATGTACCGCGTCGCGGTTGGGCAGGACAGTACCCGCGTCGCGGCGACGGCGAAGGACGCGATCCTGGTCTGGGATGTCGCCGATCTGTTCCCCGCGATCATCGATACGCCGCCGGGTATCTTCGTCGCGAACCGCCGCATGCTCGTTCCCGAGATGACGAGCTGGTTCATCTTCGATCTCGATACCGGCAAGCGCACGCCGATCAAGATGACGATCGACGGCATCCCGAACGGCTACTTGCCGATCGCCGACGAGAACCGCGCCGCGATCGTTCTGCAGACGGCGCAGGGCTACAAGGTCGTCGGCATCCACGGCGACGGTACGAGCGAGGTGCTCGTCGACGATCTCGGCAAGGGCTGGGTCAGCGCCGTGCGGGGCAACGCCATTGTCTATTCGCTCGGCAAGGGCCGCGTGTTCGGCAAGGTCGGTAGCGAACCGTCGCGCGAGCTCGTCACCGTCGACGGTGAGGTCGCGTCGCTCGCGGGTGTCGGCAAGCTCGGCTACGCCGCGCTCAGCACGAGCGGCGAGCTGGTGAAGGGCACGTTCGGCGGCGCGAGTTTCGCGCGCACGCGCATCACCGATCTCGACAAGTCGGCGTTCATCGTCGCGGATCCAACAGGCACCGTGTTCATCGCCAGCGACAACCGGCTGCTGCGCTGGCGCACTGACGTCCAGGAGCTCGCGCGGTTCGCGGTCGCGATCGATACCATCACTGCCTCTGACGTCGGCCTCGGCATCTACATAACGCTGGTCAACAAGGACGTTCTGTTTATACCGGCGACTGGCAACCTGACGCCGCAACGCGTGCCGATCTCCACGTTCAGCGCGATCACCGACGACGGCAAGCGTCTCGTCGGCAAGGCACCGAACGCAGTCGAGATCGTCGAGATGCCGGCACTCGCTGCGTGGACACTGCCGAAGCTGATCGGCGGCATCGGTAATCCGATCGAATCACCCGACGGTGCACGCGTGCTCCAGAACCTCGGCGTGCAGTCCGCGGTCTGGCGCATCCCGGAGCCGGGCTCCGACTTCGCGGCATGGCTCGCCGAGACCACGAACGCGACCGAGGACGCCGGCCACGTGCGCTGGCCGTGGTCGCCTTGACAGGCTTCGGGCCTCGGGCTTCGGACTTCGGCCAGAACGCTCATGCCGCGAGCTGGATGTCGCTCGCGACCGACGCCCAGCGGCGCTCGTCGATGGCGCGCCAGATCGCGACGAGCTCCGGGTCGTAGCGAACGCCCGCCAGCTCGATGATCTCGGCGCGCGCGGCATCGTGATTGCGGCTCGCGCGATAGCCGACGTCGTCGCGGATCATCGCCTCGTACGAGTCGACGAGCACGAAGATGCGCGCTGCACGCGGCGTCGCTGCGCCGCGCCGACCGTCCGGGTAGCCACTGCCATCCCAGTACTCGTGGTGACAGAGCACGAGCTCGCGCGCACCGGTGAGGCCAGCGACGCCGGCGATCAGCGCGTGACCGAGCGAGCTGTGCATGCGAATCCAGTCGAGCTCGGTCGCGGTGAGCGCGTCATCGGCGCCGAGCACGTTGGCCGCGACGCCGAGCTTGCCGATGTCGTGGACCTGCGCGCCGAGTACGAGCGTGTCGAGCTCGCTGGCGTCGAGGCTGGCCGCCTCGCCGAGGATGCGGCACCACGCGACGAGCCGGCGTGCATGGGTGACGCTCTCGAAGCCGAGCGCATCGCACAGCCGCATCAGTGCGATCGCGACCTCGCGTGCGTCGCGCTGTTCGAGCAACGCGCGGCCGCCCCGCGCATCGGCACGAATGGCGTCCTCGAGCGACGTCACGCGCGCGTCGCCCGCCATCTGCGCGACGCGCCGCAATCGGTGAATCAGATCGACCATCGTAGTCCTCCTGCACGCAGCCTGCTGCCGGTGCGGTCGGGCCATGGTGTCGATCGACACCGAAGAGGTTGAACCGCCAGGGCGCCGCAGACGCCAAGCCCCAGAAAACCGATCTTGGACCTTGGCGTTCGTGGGCGTCTTGGCGGTTACTCCGGTGTGTGAAGCGCGAGCTGCTTGTCCGCGCGCCGTTGTTCGCGGCGATGCCCGAGAAGGTGGTCGATGGGCTTGCGGCGCGGGCGAGCCGCCGTCGACTACGCAAGGGCCAGCGTGTGCTGACCCGCGGCGAGGCAGCGGTCATCGTCGTCCTCACGGGCCGGCTCGAGGTGGTGAGCGACACCGGAGACGAAGTCGCGCTCGTGCGATCGCTCGTGTCGCCCGCGGTCGTCGGAGTCTCGGTGGCGGTCGGCGCCGCAGCGAGCGCCGAGCTGTGGGTTGCAGAGGACGCGGAGCTGGCGGTCATCCCGGCCGATGCGGTGGCGGCAGCGCTGCGGCGCTATCCCGAGGCGGCGATCGCCGCGATCGCGCACCTCGGCGGTGTGATCGCCGAGCTCTCGGCCGAGGTCGCCGCATTACGCGTGCACGGCCTCGTGGAGCGGGTCCGCCACAAGTTGCGGCAGCTGGCCAAAGGCCGCCGCGAGCTGACGATCACCCACGCGCGACTTGCGGACGAGGTGGGCGGGACCCGTGCCAACGTGTCCCGTGCACTGGCCCGGCTCGAGCGCGAGGGGGCTATTCGCCGCCGTCGGGGCCGAATCGAGCTGCTCTGAGTGTAGAGATCACCCTTAGCGACGCTTGCCGTCACCGGGCTGGGCTAGGATGCGTCCGTGCTAGCGACCCAGATCAGGCAAAAGGACAGCGTCTTCTACTTCTGCGCGTATCCGGCCGAGGACCTGCTCGACAAGGTCCGCTTCATCAGCCGGTTCTACGCGGAAGGTGCGCCCAGCCTCGCGGGCGAAGGTGCAGAGGAAGGGGACGAAGTCGCGACGTTCATCTCGAAGATCGAGGCGACCGACGCCGCGTTCCAGCGTCAGCTCTCGCGCGGCAAGGTCACCGCGATCAAGAACTTCTACGAGACAGCGGTCAGCCAGCCGCCGATTCCCGGCACGGTGCTGCTGTTCACCGAAGAGAAGCTCAAGTTCGAGGGCGTCAAGCCGTACACGAACGTTGGCAACCTGCAGGAGCCGCGCGGCAAGTACCTCATCATCGACGGCCAGCACCGCCTCGCGGCGCTGCACTTCTTCATGCACCACCGCCCGGATGACGCGAAGACGATCCACGTCCCGTGCGTGATCTTCGACGGCAAGAGCGAAGACTTCGCGACCGAGATGTTCGTCATCATCAACTCGACGCCGACGCGCATCAACAAATCGCACCTCATCGACCTCTACGAGAAGGTGTCGTGGGCTGCGCCCGACAAGAAGTTCGCCGCGCGCGTCGTCGATCATCTGTACCGCGAAGGCGACAGCCCGCTGCGCTACAAGATCAACCGCCTCGGCGGCCGCAGCAAGCAGGAGAAGTGGATCCTGCAGGCGGAGCTGTTCAACGAGATCCATCGTTGGGCCACGTCGGAGTGGAAGCAGATCAAGAAGAGCTCGAGCTGGCAGCGCGCCGCCGAGCGCTACTACGAGATGGTGCGCGACTTCCTCCGCGCCGCCGAGAAGGCGTGGGGCGAAGGCGTGTGGGGCCACCCGAGCTACATGGTCACGCGGCCCGTCACGATCAAGGCGATGCTCCGCGTGTGCGCGGACCTCGCCGCGGCCGATCCGGATCCGGACGATCGCGTGAAGCGGTGGGCGCGCAAGCTGTCGCCGTGGGGCGACTTCGCGAAGAGCTTCCGCCAGGAGGGCTTCTACGAGCGCTTCCCAGCGAAGGGCCAGATCGAGCGCGTCGCGCGCATCCACAAGGAGCTCGCGCGCGCCGCGAACATCGAGCGCCGTCAGAAGGACAAGGGCGAGGACGAGGAATAGTCCTCGAGCGCGGCGAACATCGAGCGCCCTTAGAACGACAAGGGCGCGCAGGTCATTGACGGACTGCGATCTGCAGGCGGTCTTGGCCAGGGCTCACGCGCCGCGGGATATGCTTCGACCGCTGCATGGCGGGCGAGCACATCTACTTCACGTGGCCTGATCGCCGGCTGCGCTATGACTGCCGCGGCTGCGGCGCATGCTGCAAAGGGCTCGGCGTCGGCATCGATGTCGTCGCTGGCCAGCTCGTCCAGCTCGTGACGAGGCGGCCCGAGCTCGCCGCGTTCGTGCGTCGGCGCGGCGACGCGGTCACCGCGTTCAACCCGCGCGATCGCTGCTGGTTCCTGGCCGACGACGGCTTGTGTCGCGTCGAGGTCGAGGATGGTCGCGCCGCGAAGCCTGCCTCGTGCCGGTTGTTCCCGTTCAACCGCGTGTTCCGCGCGGGCGCGTACACGATCGTCGACTACAACAGCGTGATCTGCCCACTCGCGGTGGTCGCTAGCGACGGCGTCTCGCACGCCGAGGTGCTCGCCGAGATCGCGACGATCCAGGATCCGGCGATCGTCGGCACGCAGCTGCCACCCGACGATGCGCTGTTCGCGCGCGAGCAAGCGTACGCCGCCGACCTGTTGGCGCGCGGTGCCGACGCCATCGTTGCCGATGCCGTGGTGAACGCCGCATTCGACACCATCCTCGGCACACCGTGGCGCGCACCGGCTGCGCCGACACTCGCCAACGCGCTGATGCTGACGCCGTCGCTGCGTTTCAACGAGCTTTACGGCCCGCGCCAGTACGCGCCGCGCGACCGCATGCAGTCGCTGCTCACCCGCATGCAGCTGGCGTGGCTCGGCTTCGCCGCGCTCGGCGAACAGCTCGCGCAGCGCACGCTGGGGTTGCAGGAGCTGACGACGCTATGGTCCGAGCAAGCACCGCTCATGCATGCGATCGCGCGCTGGGATGCCGTGCCGGTGTTCAAACCTGGACCCGTCGAGCTGCCGAGTGTCGATCCGCACAACCTGGTGCGCACCCTCGGCCAGCGCTGCGTCGACAATCGCAACGCAAAGCACACGCTCGGCGCGTTGGTCGCTGATGTGCTCACCGTCGCAGATCCGGCCACACGCGTCGCGGCGCTCAAAATGGCAGATCCGATCCTGCGCGCGGTAGCATGGAGCTAGTGCGCGGCTCGGTTGCCATGCTCGTTGTGTCAGGCGCGTGCGCGCTCGTCGGCGGCTGCGACGTCGTGTTTCGTCTCGATCACGTCGGCTCGCACGGCGATGGCGGCGTCACCGGCGACGTCGATGACGCCATGACCGTCGATGCACCCCCGAGCAACACGTGCATGTTGAGCCCGTCCGTCTTCGTTCCCGAGATCACCGCCAACTATGAAGATCCTGCGCAGAGCGGAGCGAAGCTCGAGCTGTTCCTGTCGTTGTACGACACCGGCGTCGCCCTCGCGGACATCTACGTCGCGCGACGCGAAGCTGTGAGTGACCCGTGGGGCGTTCCGCTGGTCGAAAACGGGCTGTCCAGCACGGCCGACGACACCGATCCGGTGCTCGCACAGAACGACACGCTCGCGTTGTGGACGTCGACCCGCGTTGCAAGCACTCGCAAGATCTTCCAGGCCATGCGCGACGGCCCGAACCGGCCGTTCAACACGCCGATGATCGTGTTCGACTCCACCGTCAGTGGCATCGACGTCTCGCCCGATGGCCTGACGCTGTACGTCTGCGACGGCAACGGCGTGATGGGCCAGATCTCTCGCGCTGCTACCACGGTCCCGTGGTTACCGACGGCGGCGACGGTGGTCGGCAACGGCATCTACTTTCCGTCGGTCGCCGGCGACGGGCTGACGGTCTACTACCATCGCAACACCACGCTCTATCGTCAGACGCGAATGGCCCCGAGCGGCCCATTCTCGAACGAAGTGGCAATCGCGGCCGGCACCGACGCGAACATCTCCGACGACGGCCGCGAGCTGCTCTACTTCACTGATACGTCGCTCGCGCGCGCGACCTGCCAGTAGATAGAGGCGTCACTACCAGACGACGCACGCGTTCGCCGGGCGCATCTTCGCGCCGGCCTTGCAGCGGAACGCCTTCGCGAAGTCGGGCGTGTCCGACAGGGTGCCGTTGACGCGCCACCTGCCGGACGAGTGCACGTCGACGGTGGCGAGCATCTTTTCGAACTCGGGGCGCATCTTCTCGCACCAGACCTGGCCGAACGCGAGGAAGAACTGCTGGTCCTCGGTGAAGCCGTCGGCAACAACCGTCTCCGGCGCGCTTGCACGCAGCGCGCGATAGCCGGCGAGCGACAGCTTGACGCCGCCGATGTCGGCGATGTTCTCGCCGACGGTGTTCGCGCCGTTGAGCCCGTACTTGCTGTACTGATCGATCACGCACTGCGTGCGCTGCTTGAACTGCTTCTCGGTCTCCGGCTGCCACCAGTTCTTCATGTTGCCCTGCGCGTCGTACTGCGCGCCTTGGTCGTCGAAGCCGTGTGTCAGCTCGTGGCCGACGACGGTGCCCATGCCGCCGAGGTTGACGGGGATCGAGAACTCGACGCTGTAGAACGGCGGCTGCAGGATGCCCGCGGGGAACACCATCTTGTTCTGGTTCGGGCTGTAGAACGCGTTGACCGTCGGCGCCGAGAAGCCCCAATCGTCGCGATCGACCGGCTTGCCGATCTTCGCGATCTGGCGCGCGTTCTCTGCCTTACGACCGGCGAGCGCATTCGCGGCCCAGGTCTTTGCATCGATCTTGAACTTGTACTCGTGCCACTTCGCCGGATAGCCGATGTAGTTGGCCATCGCGCCGAGCTTCTCTCGCGCGCGCGTCTTCGTCGTCGCGTCCATCCACGGCAGCACGTCGAGGTTCGCCTGCATCGCAGACGTGATCGCGCGCACCTGTTCCTCCGCAGCGCTCTTGCTCGCACCCGGAAACCGATCGCGCACGAACACCTGGCCGAGCAGATCGCCGAGCGCGGCGTCGGTGCGGCCGATGCAGCGCTTCCAGCGCGGCTCTTGTTCGGGCTGGCCGGTCAACGACTGCGTGTACTTGAAGCGCGCCTCCTCGAGGTCCTTCGTGAGGTACGACGCGGTCGAGAGCAGCGTGCGCGCGACCAGGTAATTGCGCCACACGGC
>DASUFX010000002.1:0-4184 GCA_036274355.1 Kofleriaceae bacterium
GCTCGGCGCGCGATAGCCGGCCGACTTGTGGCGCACGATCAGACGGCCGAGCGCGTCGGCAGCGGCGCTCGCAAGCGGCAACAGCTCGGTGACATCGACGAGCTTGAGGTCGGAGTGCACGCGATGCGCGATCACGACGGCGACCACGCGATCGCGCAGCACGATCGGCATCAAGAGCGCACTCGGCGGCATCGAGCCACCGAGTCGCAACACCATCGAGTCGATGCTCGGATCGCCGCTTTGCAGCGGCCCGATGTGCGGCTGCTGGTTCTGGACAACCGCGCGGAACGGCGACACCAGATCGAGCGGGATGAGCACCTTCTGCACCGCGCTGACATCGATGCCGACCTCGGCAAGCGCGAGTCGGCCGATCGCTGCGCCGCCTTGCACGGTCAACAAACCGGCGTAGCGTGCTCGTGCACGCGCCGCACGCAGCAGCGCGAGGAACACGGTGTCGCGATCCTCGGCGGTGGCGAGGAGCTCTCGCGCGCGCACGGCTGCGAGTGGACTGTCGCGGCCCGCGGTCGCGATCGGTTCGCTCGATGCACGCGCCCGCACCGCTGCACCACGCGAGGTCACCTTCGACCCGCTATCGACGACCGCTGTCGGCACGCCCTTCGATTTCGGTACGGGCGGCGGCGTCGACGGGCGTACCGGCACACCACGGGCTGGCGTCAGCGACGGCAGCGCTGGCACGCCCATCGGTGGCGCGACGTTGCGGACACCCGACGGTGGCGTCGAGACCGACGCAGGTGGCCGCAGCTGCATCCCACCGGGCGGCGTGTTCACGCTCGTCGGCGTCTGTACGGGAACACCATGCACCGGCGTCGCGGGTCCAGGCGGACGTCTGTGGCCACCGAGCCCTTCGTCGGTGCTCGTGCGCGAGATCGTCGGCGGCGGATTGCTGGCGGTCTGCGCGCGATTCGGCTGCAGCCCGAGCATCGTCGTCGTGCGGTTGCGCACCTCCGGATGCGCTTCGAACATGTCGACGCGCTCGGTCGCATCGTCGGACGGCTCCGGCATTGCAGCCACACGGCCATCCGACGGAGGCGGCAAGACCGGCGGCTGCGGCGTAAGCGACGGCGCGACGAGCGGTGCGGTGGCCTGCGAATCGTGAATCGGTTGCTCGTCGATGATCACGCTCTTTGCGCGCCCGACCGGCACCGGTGTCGCGTCGACCTCGAGCTGGCGTGCGAGCGTCGTGAAGCGTGCGGGCGGCTCGACGCGATAGGCGGTCGAGTAGACGAGGTGCCAGCGATACTCCGGCGTGATCAGCGGCTGCAACGGGCGATCGAGCAGGTCGGCGAGATCTTCGAGCTCGCTGATTTCGAGCGGCGAGCACACGAGCACGCGCAGCGCATCGCCGTCGATCGACAGCGGCACGGCGCGGAACTGTGCCGCGATCTCGGCGGTGATTAGCGCGAGCGCGCTCGGTTCGATCGCACCACCTTCGTCACGTGCCGCTGGCGGCAAACCCGACGCGAGCGCGAGATACTGCGTCAGCCGCTCCTCGGGCACGAGGTTCATCTCGAGCAGAATCGTGTCGAGGCTGCCGCCGTAGATGACCTGGCGCTGGAACGCCTTCTCCATGCGCTTTACGCCCACGAGGCCGTCGCGCACCAAGAGGGAGCTCAGACGCGATGGCATCTCAGACCCTGATCACGTAGGTCCCGGCAATCCAATCCTGTAGGCCGCGCTTTTCGTTATCAAAGCCGATCCACAGAAAGCCGAGGAACAGCGTTGCGACACCAGCGAGGTAACCGGCACAGCGCGCCACGCATCGCGCAGGGGACGGGGGATCGCCGTAGACGTCGATGATTTTCATCTTGAGCACGCGCATGCCGAGCGTGCGGCCGAGCGTGATGTGAAAGACGAGCAAGTAGGTCAGCGAGATCGCGATGAACAGCACGAGCGCCATCACCAGTGCCGAGCTCCCTGCGAGCACGAGATCGATCCACATGTCGATGTCGAACAGCTTGATGTTCTTCGCCGGCAGGTGAACGTTGGCGACCTTGCTGGCGATGAACGTGATCAGCATCGCGACCGGAAGGATCACGAAGAAGTCGATCGCCGCCGCGGCGAAGCGCTTCCAGAACCCGACCACGTAGACCGATGCGGCCTCGCGCTTGTTCGTCGGTCGCTGGAGCGCGGGCGAAGGCTGCTTGGCCGGCGCCGGTGTTCCGGTCGCGGGCGCAGCAGCGCTGCTCGCCCCTCCAGTCCCCCCTGCGGGCTCGTCGCGTAATACGGCCGGCTCGCGCTCCGACATCAACGATTTATACGGCGCCGCCGCCCGTTTGCGCAAATCCTGTTCAGGACTTACGACGGGAGCTGTCGGCAGCCGCCGTGTACACGCCCCGGGCCATCAGCGACCGCTCCTGCTTGGCCCGCTGCGAGTAGATATCCGCGCGGATGCCCTGAATCGTCGTGTTGTCGGGCGCGGCCAGGGCGGCCATCTCGATCAGCTCGCACGCCAGCGCCAGCTCTCCGTCGGTGGCGAGCCGGTTGGCGCGGGTTGCGACGGCGCTGGGCCCGCCCCCGAGCGCCACGATCTCCTTGGCGAGGGCGCCGTCGCGTGGCGGCTTCAGGTGGGCAGGATTACCGTCCCACCAGCCGCCATAGAGCCGGTACAGGTTGCGCACGATAAATTCGGGCTCGTCGTAGATCGGGTTCAGGTAGGGGCGGGCGAGCAGCGCGGGATCGACCGAAACGCGCGCCATGATCTCGTCGAGCCGCGCTCCCGCATTCATCAGCGTGACGACCTGATCGACGAGCGACTCGAGAAGCGTCGCGGTCTCGTCGAGTGCTCGCCGCACGGCTTCACGTCCCCAGATCGGCACGCCGTGACCCGGCAACAGCACGTCGGGCTCGAGCGCAGCCATCGCCCGCAACGCCTGCGCCCACTCGCGCGGGAACCGCTGGACCTTCTGCGGATTGCCGCAGTTCGGCGACGCCCAGATGAACAGATCGCCGGTGCAGATGACGCCGGCATCGGGAACCCAGACCCAGGTGTGATCGTCGGTCTCGCCGAGCGCGTGATGCAGCTCGAAGCGCCGGCCACCGACGACGGTGGTGAGCGCGCGCTGGTACGTCTCGTCGGGGACGCGGAACTCGCCGGGGAACTCGGTGTTGGTCTGAAACTGGCGCTGGTTGATCGCGGTGTTCCACGCGCGCGTCAGCTTGTAGCGCTCGAACCGGCGCGTCACCGCCTCGTGGGCGATCACGCGCACGTGTCGTCCCGAGTCGCGCTCGTAGAGATCGACGCCAAAACAATGATCGACGTGGCCGTGCGTCCAGATCGCGGTGTGCACTGGTCGCTTCGTGATGCCGCGCAACCGCGCGCGCGTGGGCTCGGCAAGCACGAAGCTTCCAGTGTCGACGAGGACGAGGCCGTCGTCGGTGTCGAACGCTGACACGTTCGCGAAGCTCGATACGAAGTAGCTTCCTGCCGCGACCGGCTCGGCGAGAAACCTCGGCGCCATCGGCTGCGCCTGATCGATGCTGACGGCCCCGGATAGCAACTGTTCGGAGAGCTGTCGCAACGCCGTCATCGCGCACGCATGCTAGCGCATCGCCGCCTCCGATGGCCTCATGCGCTTGCCGTGCGCGCCACTCGTAAGGCGCCTTTCGCGCCGGCGTGCTGCAGAGCGCGAACACGCGAGCTGCACGCCGCGGTGGGGCACTCGCGCCGCTGCATGGAACGGAGTGCACGCACCACCCACCGGCGTGGCGCTCCATGTCGTTCCGGCGCACGACTGGGCCGCCTCCCCGCTGGCGCTTCGCCGCCCCACCTGCGGCATGCATCTCGCGTTGACGAGCTGCGCGCGACCGACGCGCCCGAGTGCACGCCAACGTCGCGAGCCGAACGAACGAACTACGACGGATCGACCATGCTGGACGTCGGGCGCTCGAGCACGCGATCGGCGACGACGCGAGCTTCGGTCTTGTGCTGCGCGTAGCCGGCGTCCACGAGGCGCAGCGGATGCATGCCATCGACCTGACCGATGAACGGCGGATGAATGCTGTAGCCGAGCATCGAACGCATACGCTCGCTGCACGACCGCGCGGCGTCGGGCGGCACGATCAAGAGCTGTGATTCTTGCGGTCTGAGCCAAGGCTGGCAGTACTGCGGGCTGATCGCGAGGCGCGTCCCGCGCGACTCATTGGTGCCGCCGCGGTGCCACAGC
>DASUFX010000003.1:0-3480 GCA_036274355.1 Kofleriaceae bacterium
TAGTGAGGAGAAGGCCGAAGCAAACTTCGAGAAGGCGCAGGAGCACGTCAAGGAAGAGTCGCGGCTGTTGCAACAAGCTCAGAAGGACCTGCAGGCGCAACAGGAGGACGCGATCGAGAAAGCGCGCAGAGTCATGAGGGCGGAGCAGGAGCTCGCCAATGCGCGTACCCGGTACAAGGTCGAGATGACGGAACAGCTCGCGCGAATGGACGATCGGATCGCCGAGCTCCAGGCGAAGGGCGATGAAAAATCCAGCAAGACAGCAGAGCGGTTGCAGAAGCACCGCGACGAATTCGCCCAGAAGCTGCAGCGGCTCGAGACCGAACCGCCAGCGACCTGGGAACACCTCGACGGCACGACCAACCAGCCGCTGCGGCAGAGAGAGCGGATGCGGCAGCTGAAGAAAGGCAGCGCTCGGGAACCGAACCAGGGCAGCGCCGAGGAATCAACCCAGGGCAGCGCCGAGCAATCAACCCAGGGCAGCGCCGAGCAACCGTCCCAGGGCAGCGCCGAACAACCGACCGAGGGCAGCGCCAAGGAGCCGTAACGAAAGCCCGTCGCACGAGAGCAGCGCTCGGCCAGGCGTTGCGCTGGCTGCGCGTTACCGGTGCGCGAGTGCGGTGTAGATGTCGCCGTTCACGCCGTTTGTGCGGAAGTCGGTCCAACCAGCAACGGCGGCTGGCTTGTTCGCGACGATGCTGCCGACCACCTGCGGGGTGATCGCCGAGCCGGCACCGGTGTCGAGAGGCACGTGCGTGTACGACCAGGTCGCGCCGGAATCGATCGACGACGCCGTGAAGACGTGCGACGGGTTCTGGCCCTGCTTGTTTTGATAGACGACGACAAGCACGCCGCTGCCTGCGCTCGCGATCTGTGGCGCGGACGTCGTGCCGGAGATCGGCGCGCCAGCATTGTTGCTTGCGCGTACCGGCGTGCCAAACGCCGCGCCACCATTCGTCGACGTCGACGTGTAGACCTGCGTGCCCTGGCGCCGATCCTCCCATGCGATCGCGACGAGATCGTCAGCGCCGCCGGCCGCCTTCGGATCGACGGCGAGCACTGGCGTGAACGACGACGAAACCTCGGTGACTGGATCGTCGATGATGCGTTCCGCACTCCACGACGTGCCGCCGTTCGTGCTGCGCGCGAACATGACATCGGAGCCGCCGTTCGTCACACCCGAGACTTCTTGCCAGACCAGATACGCGCTGGTTTCCTCGACGACGAGTTGCGGGAAATCGTCGTCGTTGCTTGCCGGGTCGGTGTCGACTCGGATGTCGGCGGCGGGCGCGTTGTTCGGGTTCGCAGACACTGCGGCGAAGATGTCGAGCGTCGTGTTGCTGCGCTTCTCGCGCCACGCCCAGATCGCTGCACCCGCGGAGGTGAGGCCGACTTGCGGGCGACCGGCGAAGCGGCCGTTGGCAGGGCTGCCGACGTTGATCTTGCGTTCGGTGCCCCACGTCGCACCGCCGTCGGTGGACGCGCGACTCTGAATGTCGCGATCGAGCGTCGTCGTATCGAGCTTCTCCCACGCGACGACGACCGTCGTGCCACGAACAGCGACGGACTGGTGGAACGAGTCACCGGCAGCGTCGAGCGCGGCGCTCGCGGCGCCGAACGTTCCGCCGCTGTCGGCGGAGACCGAGACAACGATGTCGCGCACGCCGCTGTTCACGGTCTGGTACGCGATGACAACGCGATCGCTGGCGCCGGGAGACACCGCGATGATCGGTTTGACTGCCGTCGCCGAGACACCTGACGTCACGTTGATGATCGGATCCCACGTCGAGCCGCCGTCGAGCGAACGCCGGAAGTACACCTCGGTCACGGTGCCCTCGAGGTGGCTCCACGCCGCGTAGACACGGCTGCCGAGCGGATTTCCGCCTCGCGCGAACGCGAGATCGTAATCGTGGCGCGCGGCCGCCGCGGTGCCGAGTGCGCCTGCGTTGCCGCCGCCGTCGAGCCGTTGCTCGGCATTGACGACGATGCAGCCTTCTTGTGCATCGTTCTGGCCATCGCAGTCGGAATCGAGACCATCGCCGCAGATGTCAGTGATCGGTGTGACCTGACCGACGCAGGCGCCGAACGCGCCGAACGCGCATGTCCGGGTGCCGTCGTGGCAGAGGCCGACGCCGCTCGTGCCCATCGGCCCGGTGTAGCAGCTCTGCGTGATCGCCTGACCGCCGGGGCCGTCGTCGATCATGCCGTTGCAGTTGTCGTCGAGGTTATTGCAGAGCTCGGCGACCGGCACGACTTGGCCCATGCACGCGCCAAACACACCGGCCGCGCACGTCGCGGTGCCGTTGTGGCACAGGCCGACGCCGCTCGTGTTCATCGGGCCCGTGTAGCAGCTCTGCGTGACGCCGTTGTCGATGGTGTTGTTGCAATCGTCGTCGAGGTTGTTGCAGGTCTCGACAACCGGCTGCGTTGCGTTGATGCACACGAGCGAGCCGTTCGAGCACGACAGCGTGCCGTTTGCGGCGCACTGACCCATCGGCGGCGATGTCGCGGAGCACGCGGCGCCCGCATCGACGGGACTGTCGTCGGCGATGCCGTCGCAGTCGTTATCGATGCCGTCGCAGATCTCGGTGCCGCCATTGGTCTTGCTGCACTGATACTCGCAGCCATTCAGCTGATTACCGTCGACGTCGACGAAGCCGGCCTGGCAATCGGTCGCTGGATTGAATCCGCACGTCATCAGCATGCAATGCGGCGTTGCGTGCGGAAACTGACAGACGAAGCCGCAACCACCGCAGTTGTTGACGTCGCTCGTGAGGTCGAACGTTTCGTCGACGCTGCCGTTGCAGTTGTTGTCGCGCAGGTCGCAGACCTCGGCGCCCGTCGGCGTGCATTGATACTCGCAGCCGTTCGCCTGTTGGCCATCGATGTCGATGTAACCGGCCGCGCAGTCCGTCGTCGGATCGAAGCTGCACACGCTATTTCCGCAGTGCGGCGTTGCCTGGAAGAACTGACAGACCTTGTTGCACTGGCCGCAGTTGTCGACGTCGTTTGTCAGGTCGAACGTTTCGTCGGTGTTGCCATCGCAATCGTTGTCGACGCCATCGCATGCCTCGAATCCGCCGTTCGTCTGAAAGCACATGTACTCGCAACCGTCGGACATCGCGTACGGCCCGGTGATGTCGCCGTTCTTGTCGAAGAATCCTGGAAAGCAGCCGGTGATCGCGCACGCGCCGCTTCCGCAGGTGGTCTGCGCGCCGGCCTTGTTGCACTTGTTGCCGCACGTTCCGCAGTTGTTGAGATCGGTCTGCAGATCGAACGTCTCGTCGATGTTGCCGTCGCAGTCGTCGTCGGCGTGGTTGCACATCTCGGGATGGACCTGCATCGGGTCGCACGTCATGCCGCCGTCGCTGCTGCCGCTGCCACCGCCGTCGCCGGAGCCGATGCCGCCATCGCCGCCACCGAGCTCGCAGCCGATGCAGTAGTCATTGATCGAGCAACCTGCGCCCAGCGTGAGCGTCG
>DASUFX010000004.1:0-16426 GCA_036274355.1 Kofleriaceae bacterium
CGAGTTGCGCGGTGAGATCTCCGGGACGCCGACGCCATCGTCCGCGATGTCGAGGCGTAGGTTGCCGCGCTCGAGCCACAGCGAGACGTCGATGCGTGTCGCCTTCGCGTGCCGCACGACGTTCGTCGTCGCTTCCTGGAAGATGCGAAACACCGTGGTCGCCAAGCTCCGCTCGAGCTGGAGGTCACCGACGCTGGATACGACGTTGCACTTGATCCCGGTGCGGCGCTCGATCTCGTCGGCTTGCCATTCGAGTGCAGCGCGCAGGCCGATCGAATCGAGGATGCCGGGGCGCAGCTCCGCCGAGATCCGGCGCACGGCATTGATGATGTCGTCCGTCTCGCGCGACATCTCGCCGAGCTTCGCCGCCAGCTCGCCCTCGGGGGCGCGGCGCGCGACCCAACCGATGTCGAGCTTGAGCGCGGTGAGCGCCTGACCGAGCTCGTCGTGGATTTCGCGCGCGATGTTCGTGCGCTCGTCCTCGCGGACGGCTTCGATGCGAGCCGACAGTGCGCGTAGCTGTTCATCGAGGTGACGGCGCTCGATCGCGATGTTCGCGACGTGGGCAGCGCGCTCGAGCAGCTCGACCGATGCCGCATCGGGCGAGCGTGGCTCGCGGTGATAGACCGCGAACGTGCCGAGTACCACTCCGTCTGAATTGCAGATCGGAAGCGACCAGCACGCGCGAAGGCCATATGGCTCGACGAGGTGGCGATACGCGATCCACAGGCCATCGGTCATGATGTCGGTGACGAACACCGGCTCCTTGCGATAGGCGGCCGTGCCGCACGAGCCTGCGCGTGGGCCGATCGCAGCGCCGTCGATCGCGCGGTTGTAGTCGGCGGGAAGGTGCGGCGCAGCGCCGTGGCGCAGATGTTCACCGCTTCCGTCGAGCAACAGGATCGATGCGATCGTGCCGGGGCTGACGTCCTCGATGTACAGCACGATCGTCTCGAGGACCTCGGCGAGCGGTGCACCTGCGGCGAGGAGCTCGAGCGCCTGACGCTCGCCGGATTGCACGCGGGCGTCACGCCTGCGTTCTTCAGCGTGCTGGATCTCCTCGGTGACATCGCGGCAGGTACCGAGCAGGCTCGTGGCTTGGCCGTCGGCTCCGCATACGATCTCACCGACCGTGTCGAGCACGCGCACGCTCTTATCGGGGCGCACGATGCGTTCGCGATAGCTGAACCGCGCACCACCTTGTTGCTGGAGCGCCTTGTTGATCTCCTCGCGGATCCGGCTCACGTCGTCGGGATGCAGCGAGCCGAGAAACACCTCGAGCGTGATCGGCTTGCTGCCGGGCTCGATACCGTAGATCCGGTACAGCTCGTCGGACCATGTGACGGCACCGCTCGCGATGTCCCATTCCCAACTGCCTACGTGCGTGATCGCCTGAGCAGCCTCGAGCTGCCGCGCCATTGCCTCGGACTTCCCAGCCACCATGGTCGTGGCGGGTACGTTACAATGAAGGAGGATGCAGAGGGTCTTGCTCGTCGACGATCATGCGGTGGTGCGCCGCGGCGTCCGCGCGATCCTGGAAGATCACCTGCCGGCGGTCGCGGTCTCCGAAGCCTCCAATGGTGACGAAGCGCTTGCAGCGATTGCAGAAAAATTTGACGCGGTGGTCCTAGACCTGTCGATGCCCGGCCGCGACGGCTTCGACCTGTTGACCGAAATCAAGCACCGGCAACCCAAGCTGCCGGTGCTGATCATGAGCCTGCACGGCGAGGAACAGTTCGCGCTGCGCGCACTGCGGGCGGGCGCCGCGGGCTACCTGACGAAGTCCACGGCACCCGAGCAGCTCGTTGCCGCGATCACGAAGGTGTTGCGCGGTGGCCGGTACATCAGCGAGTCGCTCGCCGAACGGCTAGCTGCTGACGTCGGCCTCGAAGCACCGGGTACGCCGCACGAGAGACTCTCCGATCGCGAGTTCGACGTGATGCGCGGAATCGCGTCCGGACGCAGCGTGAGCGAGATCGCGGCGCAGATGCATCTCAGCGTGAAGACCGTGAGCACGTACCGCACGCGACTGCTCGAAAAGATGGGCATGTCGTCCAACGCGGAGCTCACGCGGTACGCGCTCGAAGCCGGTCTCGTGTAGGACGGACGCCGACGCGCTAAGTCGGCCTGCTCCGACATTCAGATCGTTGAAGCTCCGACGGTGTACGCACGTCATGCGCGCTCGAATATGGTCATGAAGATTCTGATCGTGGACGGCTCGCGAGAGCAGCGTCTGCATCTGGTGCAGGTGCTTGGTGCGGTGACGAACATCGTGATTCAGGGAGCGGTGTCCGATATGCGGAGCGCGCTTCACGCGGTGGTCGAGGCGTCGCCCGACGTGATCGTCACGGGCGCGGCGTTGCCAGATGGGGATGGTGCTGAGCTGATCGCGAGTGTGCGCAAGCTCGCGCGCTCGCCGTCGTTCGTGGTCGTGGCGGGCGAGCCCTCCGACGAGCTCCGAGCGCGGTATCTCGCAGCCGGCGTCGATCGCTACCTCGAAGCTCCGCAGGATGCGCGGGCGCTGCAGGTCGCAGTCAGCACGCTGCGTCGTCGGGCCACCGGCTCGATTCCGCCCGAGGAAACCCAGCGCTTGCTCGGCCGCATGACGAGCGGCGTCGTTCACGATCTGAACAACTACCTCCACGTGCTCGACGTGACGTTCACGCTGCTCCGTCGTCATCCCGAGGACCCCCAGCTGTGGAAACAGATCCAATCCGCAATTCTCGCGATGGGCAGGCTCAACGCGACATTGCTCGCGTACGCGCGCGGTAGTGCGCTCGCCCCCGCGCTCGTCGACCTTGCCGCACTCGCACGCGATACCGTCGCCGTGCTCGGCCGCGTGATTCCCGCCGACATCGTCGTGCGCTTCGACATCGACGACCAGCTACCACCGGTGCAAGGCGTGCGCTCCGAGCTCGAGCAGCTCGTGCTCAATCTCGTGATGAATGCGACGGACGCGATGCCGAAGGGCGGCGAGCTCGTGATCTCGCTCAAGCGCAGCGCGGGTGCTGTCGTCGTGCTCGAGATCACCGATACCGGCGCAGGCGTTGCCGTGCTGCCGACGAACGGTCGCAGCCAGTCGACGAAGCGCGATGGCGTGGGGCTCGGGCTCGGTATCGCGCAGGCGGTAGTAGACCGTCACCGCGGCGCGCTGAACGTGTCGCCGCTCGAACGCGGCGGCACGAAGGCCATCGTGATGTTCCCGACGACGCGCAGCCTGACGAAGCTCGAGCTACGCGACGAGTAACGTCAGGGCAGGGCAGCGCGCAGCGGCGGCGTCGCGGGCTGTGCACCCGGCAAACCCGGCGTGCGGTCGCGCGGGATGTGATAGCGCGTGAGGATGCGAGCCGTCGCTTTGCGCACCTCGTCGGCATCGAGCATGATCATGCCGCCCGACGTTGTCGTGATCTCGACGACGCCGCGCGCCGCGGACAGCCGCGTCACGAAGTCCTCCATGTCGAGCGGCGCCTTGCCGTTCAGCGTGGCGACGGCCTCGTTGTAGAGGTGCGCGTAGCCGACGTTGATCTCGTCGGCGAGGATCTGCGTCAGGATCACGACCTCGTGCTGCTCGGGCGAGCGATAGCCGAGGTAGTAGTAGTTGAGGAATTCCTTCGGCGCCTTGTTCCACCACTTGGCCCACGTGGTGAGGTAGTCGCGCGTCAGCGTCTGGAACACGAGGCCGCCGTAGACGAAGTACTGCGGCGGCTGGTCGTAGCGCGAGCGCGGCACGAGCGGCTGCCACGGCGCGAGCTGGAGCTCGACCTTCATCTGCTTGCCGCCGCGCAGGATGTCGAGCTTCACCTTGTCGCCGATGTAGCGGTAGCCGAGCACGACGTCGTAGCGGGTGCGGTACCGGTTCATGTACTGGACGGTGCCGTTGTTCGCGATCGGCAGGCCGTCGATCGTCGTGATCACGTCGCGCGGCTGGAGCACGCCGTCGGCGCTACCGCCGTGATCGACGTGCAGCACGACCACGCCACGCTCACCGTCGCCGAGGCCGAGCTGTTTGCGGAGCAGCGGGTTCTCGAGGTTCTGCGTCGTGATGCCGAGCGCGGGAATCTCCGGGCGCTTGTTCTTCTCGACGCCCTGCAAGAACGCGCGAATGATCGGCGGCGGCACCATCTCGCCGATGTTGTCGACACCGGTGAGCTTCTGAAACGCGATGCCGACGACCTTGCCGTCGCCAAACACCGGACCACCGCTGTTGCCGGCGTTGATCGCGGCGTCGACCGTGACCGCGAGCAGGTGGCGCTGCGAGTGGCTGTAGCGCTGCACCTCGATGCGCGACACGACGCCTTCGGTGATCGAGATTTCCTCACCGCCGACCGGGTAGCCGACGACCGCGACCTCGTCGCGCAGGCGCGGCATATCGCCGACCTCGGCCGGCTCGATATCGCTAAGAAAATCAACCGGTTCGACGACCTCCAGTAACGCGAGGTCGCAGTCGTGGCTGACCGCCTTCACCCGCGCGATCGCCTTGTCGGGATGCGAGAGCTTCTGGATCTGGAGGAACGTGGCGTTCGCGACCACGTGCGCGCCCGTCAGTAACAGTCCGGGGCCGATGACGACGGCGGATCCGGTGCTGTTCGACGGTGTGCGCGCCTGCCAAGGTCCGTCGAAGTCGGGGTCCTGTGATGTTGCAAAGACGCGGACTACCTCGGGGTGCGCCACAGAACCAGCGTACCGTGGTACCGCGTAACCAGCAAAGTGTAAGGTCTACATGATCCTCTAACGCCACGTAATGCTCGCACTTCAAGCAATAACACCTGAACGTTTGGCTTCTGCCGTTCCAGCGGTATCGCTCGCGGAGGCGCGCAAGCTGATCGCGCAGGTGCATCGCGGTGAGCCCATCGCTGCGAGCTCCGCAATTCGCCGCACATCGGCAGAAGCGGTGCGCGCGATCGGTAGCGTGCCCTCACTCGACGTGATCACCGAGACGCCGAGTCAGCTCGATCCGTTCGTGAAGTACTTGCTCGCAGCGCCTGATGGCGCGCGTTTCGAAACGGTGCGCATTCCACTCGAGCATCCGGATCGCTTCTGCGTGTGCGTGAGCTCGCAGGTCGGTTGCGCGCTCGGCTGTACGTTCTGTGCGACCGGCCGGCTCGGTCTCACGCGCAATCTTCACGCGTGGGAGATCATCGAACAGATTCGCGTCGTGCGTGCGCGCTTGCCAGTCGACCCCGTGCGCCGGAGTGAATCCGGCGCACTCCGCTTTCGGCGCGTGCACGGCGTCGTGTTCCAGGGCATGGGCGAGCCGCTCGCGAACCTCGATGAGGTGCTCGACGCGATCGCGGTGCTCACCGAACCGAGTGCGCTCGGCATCGACGCGCGCGCGATCACCGTGTGCACCGCTGGCTTGCCGGTCGGCATTCGCCGGCTCGCGAGCGATGCGCCGAAGGTGCGGCTCGGGTTGTCGATTCACACCGCACTACCAGAGCGTCGCAAGTCGCTGATGCCGATCGCGCGCGCGCATGACCTCGACGACGTGCTCGCTGCCGCCGCCGAGCACGCGCGCATCACCGGGCTCGCGCCGATGTGGGCCATCACGTTGCTCGACGGCATCAACGATTCCGACGACGATGCGCGCGCGCTCGCAGCGCGGGCACGAGCATTCGCCGAAACGACGGGCGTGCTGCCGCGGCTATCGATCATCGCGTACAACGCGATCGGTCCCGACGATCCGTATCGGCGCTCGACGCGCGAGACCGCGTATCGTGACGCGCTCGGTCTGCCGAATCACCGTCGCTACTCGGGTGGCTCGGATGTCGGCGCGGCGTGTGGCCAACTCGCGCTGCGGTGATACGTTCCCGGCATGGCGCACCCGGTACACGACATCGAAGTTCCGGCGGACATTGGAACGTTCGTACCGACGGTGATCGAAATCCCGCGCGGCTCGCATCTCAAGTACGAGGTCGACAAGCCGACCGGCCTTCTGCGCCTCGATCGCGTGCTCTACAGCGCGGTGTTCTATCCGGCGAACTACGGCTTCATCCCGCGCACGCATGCTGACGACGGCGATCCGCTCGACATCCTCGTGCTCATGCAGGAGCCCGTTCATCCGCTCACCATCGTGAACGCTCGCGCGATCGGTGGGCTGCGCATGGTCGACGACAAGGGCGGCGACGACAAGATCATCGGCGTGTGCATCGACGATCCGGCGTACGAGCACTATGAGACGCTCGACGAGCTGCCGCCGCACATCATGAAGGAGCTCGAGCGCTTCTTCCGCGACTACAAGATCCTCGAGGAGAAGCGCGTCGAGGTCGACACGTTCTACGACCGCAAGCGTGCGCTCGAGATCATCCAGACCTCGCGCGACGCGTACGATCGCGGCGAAGGGCGCTAAGCCTTCGTACTCGGTCGATCGCTCACGCGCTTGTGCCACGCGGCGAGATTCGGGTGCGTCTCCGCTTTGATGCGGATGTCGCTGACCTTGCCGAAGTCGATCGCGCACAGCGCGGTGATGTCGGCGACCGTGAAACGATCGCCGGCCATGTACTGGCGCTTGCCGAGCTCGCCATCGAGCCAGTCGAAGCGCAGGCCGATGTGCTCGCGCATGATCCCGGCGAACTCGGGCGCCTGCTTGATGCGGCCGACCCAGAACGGATGCGTGTTGCGGAACACTTGAGAGATCGGCCACAGGAGCTCGAGCTCGGCGTGACGATTCCACATCTCGACCTGTGCGCGTTCCCACGCGTCGGCGCCGAACAAGTTCGGCTCGGGGTGCAGCTCTTCGATGTATCTGGAGATGGCCATCGACTCGCGTAGGATCCGGCCATCGGGAAATTCCAGAACCGGTAGCAGCGAAATCGGGTTCTTGCGCCGGAACTCGTCCGTCTGGTGCGCCGAATTCGCGATCAGAACCTCGATCGTGTCGTACGCCACGCTCTTCTCGGATAGGAAGATGCGCACCCGGCGGGGGTTGGGGGCGCGGGGGTCGTGGTACAGCAGCATGCCGGCGACTGTACGGCCAAAAAACGGCATGCGTCGCGCGGATCTCGTACAATCGGGAAGTATGCGCATCGCGGGGATCCTGGTCGTCCTGTGCGTCTTCCTGTCGCTTGGCGCGGCCACGGGCTGCAAGAACAAGGGTGACGCCGACGCGGCGCCAGATCCGGAGGCCGTCAAAGCTCAACAGGAGCTGATCGCTCGCCGCGACAAGCTGCTCGATGCGCGCAAGAAGCTGCAGTCCGACAAGGACAAGCTCGACGCCGAGATCAAGGAGATCCAGGCGAAGGGCGGCGATGCGACCGAGCAGATGAAGAAGAAGGCAGAGCTCGAGAACGAGCTCGAATCTTCGAACGAGTCGATCATCTCGCTCGTCAACAGCAAGCTCGATGGCCTCGGCAAGGCCGCCGACAAGACCGCGCAGGTCGCGTCCCGCGAAGCCGAAATCGCGTCGCGGGAGAAAGCCGTCGCGGAGCGCGAGGCGAAGCTCGCCGACCGCGAACGCCAGCTCGCTCAGCGCGACAGCGAATCTGCCGCACGCTGGAAGGAGACCTGCTCGGTCGGCGCGCCGATGATCATCCAGGCGACGGCGCCCAAAGACGGCAAGTACACGAACAAGGACGTGACCGCGCTGATCGCGAAGGCGAAGAAGGAGATGAACAAGAAGAACTTGATCAACTCCGATCTCGGCGCTGCCGCATCGCTCGAGAGCGAAGCCGGCAAGGCGCTCAACGAGAACGACATGAGCAAGGCGTACTTCGCAGCCGCGCAGCTCGTCGCCACGATCGATGCGATCACGATCAATCGCCAGTTCATCCAGGCGAAAACCGCACGCTTGTCCGCGCAGGCGAAGGGCACGAAGCTCGACGAAGCGACGAACAAGCAAATCGCCGACGGCCTCGGCGACGTGATGCAGAAGTACAACGACGGCGACTTCAGCGCCGCGAACCGCCGGCTCAACCAGCTCGCCAGCATCCTCGCGAAGTCCGGCGGCTGACCGCCGTCATCGTCGGCGAGTGAGTGCGGGGTAGGGCGGGAGCTGCGCCTACGCAATCGTCGAGCGCGAGATCGTCCGGCCAAATCGGTACGCGCGTTTTAATACCGGAACGGGGTTAGTTTTGACGCGCGTCAAGTTCCGGTGTCGCCTGCAGTCCGGTGTGTCCGGGCCGCGCCGATTGACGGACGCGCTGTCCGACATCGCGCGTCGCAGCCGGGCGATGGTCGCGTCGTGCCGCAGCCGGGGTGATGTCGCGTCGTGCCGCAGCCGGGCGATCGCGTCGTGCCGCAGCCGGGAGGATTGTCGCGTCGTGCCGCAGCCGGGCGATGTCGCGTCGTGCCGCAGCCGGGCGTCGCGTCGTGCCGCAGCCGGGACGATTGTCGCGCAGTGCCGCAGCCGGGACGATTGTCGCGTCGTGCCGCAGCCGGGCGATTGTCGCGTCGTGCCGCTGCGGCGGGCGGTATCATGACCCGTGCGCCGCGCCGGACTCCTGCTGCTCGCGTTGACCGGCTGCGCGAACATCTTCGGGCTCGACTCGCCGCAGATGCGCGACGACGGCGGAGCTGGTAGCGACACGGGCAGCGACGGGCCGCCAGTGTCCGATTGCCACAGCGACAACTTCGACGACAACGCACTGAATCCAGGGCTATGGGCGAAGTTTGTCGAAAAGATGGAGACGGTCACCGAGACAAACCAGCAGCTCGCGATCACGCTCGACAACACGACTGGCAGCGCCTACTCCGGCATCGACGGCGTACTACCGCTCGCTGCCGACGAGACCGGCGTGCAGGTCGAGGTCGTGCAGTGGAGTGGCAACGATCAGAGCGAGACAGCGCTGGTCTTGGTTCTCAACGGCCCGAACCAGCTCATCATCGGCAAGGACGGCAACAGCTTGCGTCAGACCGTGAAGACGGGCGGCGCGGATATGACGCACATGTCGCCGTTCGACGCGAGCATCCGGTTCCTCCGCATCGAGCGCCGACTCTCGGACACCAAGGTGACGTTCCTGTCGAGTACCGATGGCACCGCATGGAACTTGTTGTTCATGACGAACGCGTCGTTCGCCGACCAAGCGCTCAAGCCGCAGCTCTACGCCGGCCACTACCAGCAGGTGCCGGCGACGACGGTCATCTTCGACAACTTCGTCGTGTTGTCGCCGCGCTGTCCGTAGCGGCTAGCAGCCCATGCCGCCGACCTTGCGACAGTTGTCGTAGTCGGGGAAGTCGTGCGCGATCTTGGCGGCGAGGAAGCCGGCGCCGATCGCGAGGATCGCGATCACCGGGCCAGTGACGTACGGGCGCCGCCACAGCGGCGGATCCGTATAGATGATCGTGTCGCGCGAGCCCGGCTTCTCCTGGATGTCGTGCTCGACGATCGGGTACTGCTTCATCGTGACCTGGACGTCGGTGGTCTTGCCGTAGGTGACTTCGACGAACTTCACGAAGTTGTGATACTGCGGATGCGTCACGGTGACCGCGTGCGTGCCGACGGGCAGCGCGATGTCTTTGGTTGCCGATAGCTGCACCTTGGTGCCGTTGACGAGCACGGTCGCGCCGCCGACGTCGAAGCCGAACCGCACGTTGCCGCGGTACTTGTCGGGATCGGAGAGCCGCACCGCGGCGCCCATCGGGCTGTCGCTCACGCCGACTGCGAGCGTGGTCGAACGCAGCTCGCGGGCCGCGCCGACGTCGATGAGCTTGAGGTAGACGACCTTCGAATCGCCGAGGCCACCGACCTCGCCGGTCACGACGAACTGCGCGCTGACCAGCTTGCCGACCTCGGTCACGCATCCGGCTTCGCCTTCGCACTGCTTGAGCGCCGGCTTCTTTGCCTTGTCGATCGCCGCGCTGACCTGCGCCGCGGGCACGACCTTGGTGCCGGGCAGGGCGGCGAACGCTTGCTCGATCTGCGTGACGAGCTTCTTCGTCGCAACCGACTTGTCCTCGGCGCCGAGCGTCGACAGCGGCGTGATCGCGACGACGCGGTCGGCGTACACCGAGGTGGTCGCGAGCAGCGTGAGCAAGAAGACGGCGCGGCTCAGCATGGCGTGCTCGGATCGCCGTTGATGTAACAGTCGACGTGACCGGCCGACGCGCCGATCAGGACTGCGAGCGCGACGACACCGACACCGACCGCGCCGATGAACCACGGCCGCGTGTAGATCGGCGAGCGCTCCTTGTAGATCGTCTTGCCGGTGCCGACCGGGCCGCTCGCCTGGAGCAAGCGCACCACGACCGGGCTCACCTTCTGAAAGTGCACCTCGACATCGCTGTCGAACGGGTCGTAGCTCTTCGCTTCGACGCGCAGGCGATGTTTGCCGAGCGGCAGCTTCGCGATCACGCCGCCGTTTGCGAGCGGCGTCTTGCCGAGCTTGTTGCCGTCGAGCGTTACCTCGGCGCCGATCAGGTCGCTCTGGATTTGTAGCGAGCCGTGGATCTGCTGCGGTGCGAGCAGTCGGTACGCGGCGACGCGCACACCTTCGATCAATTCGTCGGGGCTGCCGCGCAGCGGGTCGGACTGGATGCGCTGCGACTTGCCGGTCGCGACATCGACGACCTTGATGTTGAGGACGTAGTTGTCGCCGAGCGAGCCGACCGTGCCGGTCACGACCCACTCGACGCCGAGCCGCTTGCCGATCGCAGCCAGACACTTCTCTTCGCCGGTGCAGTTCTGCTCCGCGCTCGTCACCGAACGCTCGATGTCGCGGCGGCTCGGCTGCGGCACCTTGTCGAGGCGATCGAGCTCCATGCGAAACAGCGTCTCGAGGCGCTGCACGATCTCGTTGTCGATGCCGAGCGCGTCGAACCGCCAGACCGCGATCTTCTTGTCGAGCAGCTCGTCCGGTGCGGGCTGTGCCTGTGCACGCAGCGCGACCGCAAGTACGACCACACCGATGACCAGCGAGGCTACCCTTGCCACCTTGAGCAGATCCTATCACCGCTTCGCTAGGATTCGCCGTGTTAGCCTGCACACATGTCTTGGCTTCGCGGGGTTGCGATCGCGGCGTTTGTCACGTCAGCGGTCGCCTGTTCCTCGATCTCGACGGTCCGGGTGCAGTCCGAGAACGTGCATGTCGCGAAAGGCTTGCGGCCCATCGCCGTCGTCCACGCGCAGGTGACCAGCTTCGAGCTGCTCTTCTTCGAGATTCCCGGCCACGTCACCCTCGACTATGTCGTGAACCGCATGCTGATTCATGCGGCGAAGCAGATGGGAGCCGACAAGGTCGTCGACATCAAGGTCGACATCACACCCGACGACGGGATCTGGGTCCTGCGCCGGATCTTCGGCTGGCGGTCCGCGCAAGCCAGCGGTGTCGCGGTCGTTGTCGAAGACGAAGCGCAGTCGGCACCACCCGCTGCAACTCCTCCCGGCCCACCCGCGCCGACACCGAGCAAGTAGGCTATACACCGCCTGTGCCGCTGGAAGTATTCGACCGTCGCCTGATCCTCGTCGTCGGCAAAGGCGGCGTCGGGCGCAGCACGGTCGCTGCAGCGATCGCCGGCAAGTGCGCGGCCGCGGGACGACGCACGCTGCTGTTCGAAACGAACGCGAACGATCGCTTCGGTAGCTACTTCGATAAGCCGCCGGTCGGCACCGAGCTGACCCAGCTCGCGCCGAACCTGTGGGCCGTCAACACGAACCCGGCCGCGGCGCTCGAAGAGTACGGACTGATGATCCTGAAGTTCAAGTCCGTTTACGAGATGGTCTTCGAGAACCGAGTGACGAAAGCGTTCCTGCGCGCGATTCCGGGTCTCGACGATTACTCGCTGCTCGGCAAGGCGTGGTTCCACACGACCGAGGAGAAGCGCGGCAAGCCGATCTGGGACAACATCGTCTTCGACATGCCGGCGTCGGGACACTCGGTGTCGATGCTGCGCATCCCGTGGGTGATCACGGACACCGTTCCGGAAGGTCCGCTCACGCGCGACGCACGCACGGTGAAAGAGCTGCTCTGCGATCGTGCACGCACGGCGACCGTGCTCGTGACACTCGCGGAAGAGATGCCGGTCAACGAAGCGATCGAGCTCGAAGCGAAGCTGACCGAGCTCGGCATCGTGCCGCAGCAGATCGTCTGCAATCAGGTCTACCCGAATCACTTCCCGCCCGGCGCGCCGGTGTCTCGCGTGCTCGACGCGCTGACGGCCGACCCCACGCTGCAGACGCCGCTGCGCGAAGTCGTCGAGCACGCGACCTTGTCGCGCGATCGCCGCGCGCTCAACGAGCGTTACCTCGCGGAGCTACGCCGTCGCGCGCGCACGCCGGTGCACGAGCTACCCATGTTGTTCGCGCCGACGCTCGAGGCGGCGCACGTCAAAGCCCTCGGCGATTTGCTGTAGCTACTCGCCTGTCGCGCGCATCGGGAACAGCGGCTCGCCGTGGATCTCGAGGCGATAAACACTGTTCTCGGTCTCGACGTAGATCATCTTGCCGCCGGGCTCGCCGAGCACGCGCTTCACTGGCGTCGTGATCATGCGGTGCCCGTGCGGGTCGCGGAAGATGACCATGCCGCGCCCGATGTACGGGTACGAGATCAAATAACCTGTATAAATTCGTCCGCTGGCCCCACCGGGTCGCTCGGAGCCAAGCTCGCGAATCTTCCGTGCAGTGACGCTGACCATGGAAGCGCTACCTATTAGTCTAAGAGATACACATGGCCGCGTCATCCTGTTTGGAGGTCAGCCATGAGTGACCCGAGCGTTGAAGCGCTGTACGAGCAGGTGCGCACAGCTGTACCCACCGCACCTGGGGAGATGCCTGACGCACTGCTCCCGGTTGCGCCGGGGATTCGCGTGCTTGCGCTTCGGACGCCGACCCTCCCGCCGGCGGCGCACACGAACGTCTACGTGGTCGGACCCGAGCGCGGGCCACAGGTCGCGATCGATCCGGGATCGCCGTACGCCGATCAACAGAGTTTGTTAGCGAAAGCGATCTCGCAGGAAGCGGATGCGGGGAGGCCGCTCGCGTGCGTGCTGCTGACGCATCACCACGGCGATCACGTGGGTGGCGCGGTCGCTCTGGCGACGGCGTTCGGCGTGCCGATCGCAGCGCACGCGAACACGGCGCGCCGGCTCGCGGGCCGTGTTCCGGTCACACGCGAGCTGGTCGATCGCGAAGAGCTCTACGGCGTCACCTGCATCTACACGCCGGGGCATGCCGACGGGCATCTCTGCTACGAGCACGGTGAGGCATCGGTCGTGGGCGACATGGTCGCCGGGCTGGGCACGATCTTGATCGATCCCATCGAGGGCAACATGGCCCACTACCTCGGCTCGCTCGCCGCGCTGCTCGAGCGCCCGACGCGCCGGCTCCTGCCTGCCCATGGCCCGATGATCGAGGACGGCCCTAGCAAGCTGCGCGAATACATCGCACACCGCACGATGCGCGAGGACCGCGTGCTGGCCGCACTGAAGGGCAAAACCGACGCGTCCGTCGAGGACCTCGTGCCGATCGCGTACGCCGACACGCCAAAGCTGCTCTGGCCGCTTGCAGAGCGTTCTTTGCGTGCACATCTCGACAAGCTCGTAGGGGAAGGCCGCGCGCGCGAGGTCGGCCCCGAGCGATGGACGGCAGGGTAATCCCCGCTATAGTCGCGCCTTGGTGGTACGCACGTTCGATACGTTGCCGGAGGTCACGCTCGCCCGCGATCTATTGCGACGCTGGTATGGCCTCGAGCTCGGTTACGCCGCGGGTGATGGCAGCGGCTACGAGCGCACGTCGCATGCGGCCTGCGCGACGCTGCTCGCGCATCCGAGCGGTGCGTGCGGCGCGCAGATGAAAGACGTCGCGGCGCAGCTCGCCGCGAAGAAGGACGGCAACGCGATCGTCCAGCGCTGCTATGCGGGCATGACGATCGTCGCGGCGCCCGTGCGCGACACCAACGCGCTCGCAGGCATCGTTTACGCGAGTGGCGGCCGTACCGGCGCAGTCGCCGATGTCGAAGCTGCGATCGCGAAGACTACCGGCGCCACCGGCGAAGCAGCCACCCTCGCGGCGCTCGCTCCGGAGCTCGGCGATGCCGACATCGCGCGGGTGAAGGATCTCGTGAAGTCTGCTGCGGCGGCAGTCGAGCGCTCGCAGCCCGCGACGATTCCGCCGACCACCTGGACCCATCCATTCAACGAGATCGTCGGCGACGCGCCCGCGGTGCGTGACGTGATCAAGCTGCTGAACAAAGTCGTGAAGAGCGAGGCGACCGTCCTCGTGCACGGCGAGAGCGGGACCGGCAAGGAGCTGATCGCGCGCGCGATCCACTATCACGGGCCACGCGCGAAGAAGGCGTTCGTCGTCCAGAACTGCTCCGCATTCAACGACAACCTGCTCGAGAGCGCGCTGTTCGGTCACGTGCGCGGTGCGTTCACGGGTGCCGTCAAAGATCAAAAGGGTCTGTTCGAAACCGCCGACGGCGGCACGTTCTTCCTCGACGAGATCGGCGACATGTCCGCCGCGCTGCAGGTCAAGCTCCTGCGCGTGCTCCAAGAGGGCACGTTCATGCCGGTCGGCGGCACGAAGCCGGTCAAGGTCGACGTCCGCATCATCGCCGCGTCGCACAAGAACCTGGCCACCATGGTCCAGCAGAAGCAGTTCCGCGAAGATTTGTTTTTCCGCGTCAACGTCCTGCCGATCACGGTGCCGCCGCTGCGCGACCGCGTCGCCGACATTCCGCGCCTCGCGCAGCACTTCGTGACGAAGCACTGGCGCAATCCCGGCGCCGCGCCGAAGCTGTCGCAGAGTGCGCTCGCACGTCTCGTCGCCTACCCATGGCCGGGCAACATCCGCGAGCTCGAGAACGAGATCGAGCGCATGCTCGTGCTCGCCGGCGATGCCCAGGAGCTGGTCGGCTCGATGGTCTCCTCACGCGTCGCGGGTGCAGGCAACGCGGGCCGCCCGCTGCGCGACATCGTCGACGTCGCCGAGGCCGACGCGATCGTTGCGGCGCTCGGCCGCCACAGTGGCGATCGCGACGCCGCTTCCGCCGAGCTCAACGTGTCGCGCGCCTACCTCGACGCGCGCTGTACGGCGCTCGGGCTATGACGAAGCAGACGAAGGGCAAGTGCCCGAGCTGTCGCGGCGAAGCGATCAAGGAAGGCAACAAGCTCTGGCCGTTCTGCAGCGAGCGCTGCCATCTCATCGATCTGGGCCGCTGGCTCGACGAGGAGTACCGCGTGCCCGACGAGCCCGACGCCTCGGGCGGCGGCATCGAGTCCGTGACGCCGCACACCAAAGACGACAACTAGCGGCCCACCTGCCGCTTTGTTCCTCGTTGAACGCGGTCGACCCGCTGCTACGCTCATCGCATGACCGGCGTGCCACTCGGGATCATGCTCGGTGCGCTCAACGTTGTCGTCATCGCGATCGGCATGGCGGGCATCGGTGGCGAATCCGGCATCGCGATGTGGGTCGTGATGTTCGGCATCGTGCCGGGCCTCGTGATCGGCGCGCTGCTCGGCTGGCTCGCCGAGGTGATGAAGCCGCTGCCGATCTGGGTGCGGCGCTTCGTGCTGATCGTGCCCGCGGTGCTGCTCGTCGTGGTGCTCGCAGCCGAGTTCTCGCTCGAAGGATTCATCTTGCTGTCGTGCATCCCGACCGCGGTCGCGACGTTTCTCCTCGAGCGCGGCACGCGCCAAGTCGCGCCGCCGCCGGTGCCGGTCGCGCACGCGCGCCGCTCGTGACCGCAGCGGCGCCGGCGCTCACTTGACCGAGCCGCCGAAAACCCAGATCGGTTTCGTCGACTTCGCGCTCGCGGTTGCAACGATGGCAAAGCCTTCGATGCCGACGAGGTACATGCCCGGCTTGAGACCCTGCGCCATCACTTTGCCGACCTCGAGCGGCTCGGCGGTGAGGTCCATCTTCACGATGCCCCACTTCAGGCACTCGCGGCGATAGAGCGGTGAGCCGTCAGCGCGGAACGTTTCGATGTGGTCCGTCTCCTTCCACTTGATGCAGTCCTCGCGCGGCTCGACAACGCGCTTGAAGGAGATCACGACGCTACCTTCGTTCTCCTCGATCTTCGCGATCACGCCCTGGCGCTGCTGCTGGAACCGCGCCCCCTCCGACATCGGTAGGTTTCCGTTCGCGAGCAACTCGTTCATCTTCAGGCCGCGGTCGTCGAACTTGATCTGTGCGGACGATGCCATCCACGCGGCGATCGTCGCCGTGCGCGGTCCGCGTTGCACGACGTCGGCGCCGACGATGTCGAGGCCCTTGGAGGAATTCTCGTCACCCGCGGAGCACAGCCGGAGCGCCTGATACGCGAGATACCCTTCGGGGCTGCCGAGCGTCGCGGCAACGAACGCCGACGCCGCACCTTCCGAGGGCACCTTGGGAAGCTTGAGACCCTTGAGCTGCGCCTCCCACGCCGCACGCGTGCTCGCATCACAACCGGCGAAGGCGGAGTGCTTGTTCGATCGGGTCGCGGCTTCCATGGTCTCGAGTTGCGCGACGAGCTTGGCACGCGCCGGGCTGGGCGACGCCCACTCCTTG
>DASUFX010000005.1:0-2470 GCA_036274355.1 Kofleriaceae bacterium
GTCTGCCCCGCGTCCTTGTAGACGTTGATCTTGTACGACTTGCCCTTCGAGACGTCCTTCTCCTTGTCGCTCGCGATCGACTTGTCCTTCCACGCGATCACTTCGGCATCGTAGGTGCGCGCGGGCAGATCGATCTTCGCCCCGCCATTGTCGGGTTTCGGCGTGTCGGGCTTCGCTGCGGTATCGGGGTTCGGCGCGCTGCCTTGCTCGGCCGTCGGTGTCGCGCCTTCGGGCAGCCATGCGCTTCCGGTCCAGTGGTAGGTCTTCGTATAGTTCTCGTCGTCGGCGGGTGCGATCTCGAGTGTGATCGTGTCGCCATCGAACGTGTACTTCTCGTCCCACTTGTCGTTGCGGTTGATGTCGACCTTCGCGCGATTGACCGTCGCGTGCCCGGCCTCGCGATAGACGTTGATCTTGTACGGCTTCTTCTTCGAGACATCCTTCTGCTTGTCGCCGCTGATCGTCTTCTTGCTCCACGCGATCACGTCGGCATCCCAGGCGCGCGCGGCCATCTCCTGGCCGGACGGCTGCTGGGGCGTCGGCTCGGGCGGGGTTGGCGTCGGCGTCGGCTCTGGCTTCGGCTTGACGACGACGTCAGCCGGCTTCGGCGGCGGCTCGCTCGACTTGCACGCCTTGAACAGCAGGAACACTCCGGCGCACCCGATGCCAACGATGATGGCGAGAAACGAACGCAGCTTGATCGAACCAGCGAGCGGCATCAGGACCTCCGTACTTCGACCATGCCGCGTTGCTGCGGCACGGTGCAGTTACAATACGCATAGCGACACGGTTCGGGTTCCATCCGAATGCGAAACGTTCCGTCGAGCAGGTTGCCGAGGCGCTCTTTGCGTTGCCGGCGGGCGGGGTAGCAGCGATATGCGTCGCCCTGATGATCGACGATGAAGTAGCGCGCGCCTGCCCAGCACGGCTGACCGGCGAAGCTCGGGGCGATCAGACCGGTGCCGTTGTGGCCGCCAAGCGTGATGAGCTGCTCGCGCTCGCTGTCGTCGTAGTCGATGACGTCGCGATCCTGCTTTTCGGGTTGCACGCGAAACGTGACGCCGGCCGCGGTGAACTGAGCGCGCAACGCCTGCAGGCGAGGCAGGTTGTCGCGCGTCGCGACGCACGTGACGACGACGCGGCCGGCGTGGCGCTCCTGAACTGCGCGCACCTTTGCCAGAAACTCGTCGGGCTCTGCGTACTCGAGGTGGAGCGACGCGGAGATCAGGCCGGGCTTGCTGCGCGTGACGTCGGCAAAGCCGAACAGCTCGTCGAGCGGTGCCGAGAAGTTCGTGACGACGCTGACCCGGCGGCGCGCCGCGGCGAGCTTGGCGACTGCGTCGAGGAAATCGGGATGGCGGAACGGCTCGCCGCCCGAGAGCTTGATCTCCCAGTCGCCGGGCAGTGCGGCGAATGCGGCGATGAAGCGCGGCAGATCCTTCGCCCACTGACCGCGATCGTCGACGAACCGCTGCGTGCAGTAGCTGCAACGGTAGTTGCAGGTCGTGTTCATGTTCCACGACACCACGCCTTCGAGCGGATAGCGCGGCACGGTGATCATCCGGCGATCCCTTCGATCATGCCGCGGTTCGCCGGCACCGTGCACGGGCAGATGTCGTAGCTGCATGGCGCGGGTTCGGCATGGAGAGCGAGCGTGCCGTCGAAGATATTGCCGAGCGCGCCTTCACCGAAGCGCTTTGCGGTGCGGCACGCCCACGCGTCGCCGTTCTTGTCGACGACGAAGTAATCGACGCCTGCCCAGCAGGTGAGGCCGCGGTAGCTCGGTGCGGTGTTTGCTTCGCGTGGCGTGGCGCGGCGGCCGAGCCCGATGCCGAGCGGCACGAGCAGCTCGGGGTTGTCATAGTCGTGAACGCCGCCGTCGTGCTTGTAGAGCTGCGGGAACCAGCGCAAGCCGCGGGCTTCGATCGCGGCGCGGCACGCTTCGGCTTCGTGCTCGCGTCCGGGCAACACGACCTGGTTGACGACGAAGCTGACGCTCGGTTCGAGCTGGAGCACGAACCACTCGGCCTTCGCGGCGAATTCCTCGACGGTCGTGAACTCGAGATGGAGCGACGCCGAGAACACGGCGAGCCGGCCGCGCGTGAGCTGCGCGAACTGCATCAGTTCGGCGCGCGTCGCGGAGAAGTTCGTCAGCACGCTGATCGCATGCGGCGTCTTCGCCATCAGCTCGGGCACCACGTACGTCATGAACAGCTGATGCGCGAACGCTTCGCCGCCGGAGCACTTGATCTCCCAGCGGCCGGGCAGGGCGGCGAACGCGTCGATCGCACGTGCGAGCTGGTCGCGTTGTGGACGACCGCGACGATAACGGGACGACTGGATGCAATACGAACAGTCGTAGTTGCACGCGCCGGCGACCTGCCACTCGATCGTCCGCGTGCGCGTCATCCGATCACTCGCAGGTGGTTCACGCGCGCCGCGCCGGTGACCTCGCGCCACGCGGCATCCC
>DASUFX010000006.1:0-7453 GCA_036274355.1 Kofleriaceae bacterium
CGTGCGCACGTGCGACCGCGGCAACGAGGCGACGCAGCCGCGCGAGATAGAGCTCCGGCATCAGCGTGCGATCGTGATCGTCGCGCAGCAGCTTGCCGATGACGCGCTCGGCAACGGCATACTCGATGCCGTCGTACAGCCCCATCCCATGCACCTGGACGGAGCATGGATCGCGCAGCGCCGCACACCGCCGCGCTTCGGTGACGAGTGACGGCGTCCCCGGATCGCGCCAGGCGAGCTTCAGCGCGACGAGCCGATCGAGCATCGTGTCATGCGCTTCGAACACCGCACCGGTGTGCACGCGCGTGATCTCGCGGCGCACGTGATACGCGGAGGCGACGACATCGCCTTCGTCTAGCGCGGGCTCGGCACTGTCACGAAAACCGCGTCTCATCCCCGTCTACAACGCTATCACGGCGGCCATGCCATCAGGACGGCTCCTGCTGCGACGCACGCCGCGCCGAGAATCTCGACGCGACGAGGCCGTTCGCCGATCGCGAACGCGAGCCCGGTTGCGAATAACACCGACGTGTTGCGAAGTGTGAGCACGTAGCCTGCGCCGCCGGCAGCCAGCGCTTCGATCAAGATCAAGAACGAGGCAGCGGACACGATGCCCATCAGCACGATCCGAGGTAGCCGCGTGCGCAGCAGCGTCGCGACGACCGTGCGGCCCTCGCTGCCAATTCGGACGAGGTTGATGAGCGACGCGACCGCGAGCCCTACCGTGAACACCGCCGATGCACCGCCGCCGTCGCGCAGCGCCGCCTTGTAAGCGAGGTGGTAACCCGAAATCGCCACTGCGCATGCACTCGCCCATGCGAGCGCGCTGCCGTCGGTCTTGCGCCGATCGCCCGTGCGCGAGCTTGCGAGCGCGAGCCCGCCGAACACGACACCGCTACCGACGGCCGATAGCACCGTGAGCGGCTCGTCGAACACGACGATCGAGAGCGGCCAGACCAGCACGATCGCGCCGCCGCGCGAGATCGTGTAGACGGGGCCGAGCGAACCGCGGTCGAGCGCTTTGGCGAGCGATGCGAAGTACAGCCACTCGAGTACGCCAGCGACGACCGCCCACACGAACGAGAGCGTCGTCGCGAACGCGACCTGGCCAAGGCCGAGCCGCACGCCGGCGACAAGCGCGGACACGAGTGTGGCGACGCACACGGCGGCGACGAGCGTGCGGTCCTTGTCCTTCTCGATTCGCAGCAGCGCATTCCACAACGCGTGGAGCAGCGCCGAGAACAGAACGAGCGCGATGATCAAGCCGGCCGAGCGTACCGGTTCATTCGCGCTGCGCCCAGCACCCTACACAGGAGGTGCAGTTGCGCGTACCGGTCCGTCCGTCACTAGTGCATCCGAAGTCTCCAGTGCTCGCACCCGTCCGTCCGTCACCAGTGCGTCCGAAGTCCCCGGTGCTTGTACCCGTGCGTCCGTCACTAGTGCGTCCGAAGCCTGCGGTTGCGGCGCTGCGCGCGCGGGCAGAGTGGTTGCTTCGGCCTGAATCGTTGCGGCTGTCATTGTCGCTCCTGAAGTGACGGTCGCATCGCCCTTGGGAAAAGCGCGCACCGCATCGTCGATTGCTTCGTCCCACGTCGCGCCTTCGCGCAATCGATCGCGACATACCCTCATGCGCCGCAGAAACGCGAGCTCCTCGTCGTTTGCACGAGTCGCGCAGTTGGGCTCGGTCATCCAACTCCCTACCCGCATGAGACGAGAAATCGGCCGCGTCGTCCCAACCGGCTCGTGATGCAGCCGTGCAAGTCGCTGTGGATCGATGTAGTACCTGCGTTCGAGCTCGGTCCAGATCCCACGTGCGTCGATATCAAGGGCCTTGCGGGAGAGGCCATCTGGCGACGTCGGACGCGGCATGCCGATCTCGGCGGAGAGCAGCTCACGCGCACGCCCGATTTCGTCGTCTTGGAGGAGCTGCCCGGTCGGCTCGATCAGGATGCGCGTTCCGTCGGTACTGACTTCCAGAATTGATCGCGGACCGAGGTAGAGCAGGTTTCGTATCGACTTCTCGATGATCAGTGCGTAGCTGTTACCGACGCGAATGAGGTGCTTCTTCATCAGACTTCGTTACGCCACGAGGCTGACACTCGTGGATGAAGGCGCCGACTACGTTCAGGAAGCAGCGTCCGATGACCGGACAGCAGACGCGCCAGCTACCAACTCTGTTGGGTATACATAAGTAGGGTTCTGCGACGATCTGGTTAGTACGGCGTTATGACCGCGGTGTGATTAGAGAGCCGGACCATGTGCAGGGTCTCCTGCCACGATCCGGTTAGTACGCCGTTATGACGGCGGCCGCTTCGCACCGGCGCATATATGCAGGGTCTCTTGCCGCGATCCGGTTAGTACGTCGTTATGACGGCGGCCGCTTCGAACCGCCGCATATATGCAGGGTCTCTTGCCGCGATCCGGTTAGTACGGCGTTTATGACGGCGGCCGCCCGTAGTCGCTCTCTTCGGCTCGAGTACGCCAGCGTACTAACGCTGTACTTACCAGATCGCGATGGGACACCCTTCACATATAGGGATCTCCTCAACGGGCGCGCTCGGCGGCCGCAACCCGCAGCCAGAGCAGGCGCGCTTCGGACCTAAAAGGGGCGCAGCCCGCGCCACCATTTTGCGGGATGGAGGTGGCGGCGCGGGCGCGCAATCTCAAGCGATGCGAGGCTGCAGCCAGCGAATGAGCGCCGGATACATCTCCTTGGCCGCCTTGCTGCCGACGACCGCGCCGACGTGCCCGCCCGGTACTTCGAGGACGTGCGTATCGGTGGCGCTGATGTGACTCAGCAGTGCGGTCGCTGCTGCCGGTGGACAGATGGCATCGCGGCTCGCCGTGATGACGAGCGTCGGACATTGGATGGCGCCGAGCGAAACCGCGCGGCCCGCGACACGATGCGTGCCTTCGACGAGTGAATTCTCTTGGTAGAGCTCGCGGATGTATCGGCGATACGCTTCCGCGGGGAAGGGAATGTTGTCACTCGCCCACTCGTCGAGGGCAAAGAACGCTTCGCGTGCGCGCGCGTCCGTGGCGAGATCTGGCATCGCCATGATCTTGCCGAGGTCGAGCGTCGGCCTCAGCGCGACGAAGCCCGCTTGCATTTGCACCGGAGCCACGTTGCCTGCGTCGGCGATCGCATCGACATCGAACCATTGCGGCTCGACCATGCAGCGCAGCTGACCGCCGCGCTGAAAGTCGATCGGCGTCGCTAGCGTGATCAATGCGGCGAAGTCACTCGCGTGTTGCGCCGCATAGATCGTCGTTAGCGTGCCACCCATGCAGTAGCCGAGCACGGCGAGCTTGTCGGCCGCTGTCTCGCGCTTCACACGTCGTACGGCGCGGCCGAGGCGCGCGAGGACCGCTTCCCAATCGAGATAGCGATCTTCGGCTTCGGGCACACCCCAATCGAGGCACCACACGTCGATTCCGGCGCGGACAAGCGCCTCGACGAGACTTGCGCCCGGCCGGAGGTCGAGCACGTACCAACGATTGATGAGCGACGGGATCAGCAACAGCGGCTTGCCCGTGGCCGAGGCGATAGACGTCCTCGCACCGCGAAAGTGGTACAGCTTTGCGCCACCTTCGAGCGCGATCTCGTCACGCTGGGTTTGCGCTAACGAGGGGGCGGTCGGCCACGGAATGCCGTAGAGGTCTGCGGCCACGGGGGTCCACGCCTCTGCAACCTCACGTGGCCAACCAAACAGCTCGTGCACCGATTACGCTCCGATGCCGGCCTTGCGGGCCGCCTCGAAACCAAGCTTGCGCGCCTGGATCGACAGGTTCTGGCTGTACTGGATCGTGTCGCGCGCGAGCTGCGCCCACGTGTCGACGGCCTGCAGCGCGCGGCCGTACATCTGCGCCTCGATCGACGCGTACTCGTCCGCCCACGACTGGGTGCGGGCGAACGCGTCGGTCACGAACTTCTGCCAGGTGGCCTGACCGGCGGTCCAGGCGGCCATCGGGTCAAATGCGCTGAACGGATTGTGCGGTGCAGCGGCCTCGGTACGCGGGGGAATGGTCTTGGATTCGGGTTCTTTCGACATTTGCAGCTCCTTTGCGGCACACCCTAAGGTCGACGCCGCATCATGTCAATGACGATTTGTTGCGATGCAACAAAATTTCCTCCTCGGAGTGGTCATTTCTCTATTGCGCCGCACTAGAACGATCAGCTACTGAACCCGACATGAACAACGAGAAGCCCTGGTGGAAAGAGCCGACGCGCCAGCAGTGGGCCGCCTTTTCGGCGGCATGGGTGGGTTGGGTCCTCGATGCGTTCGACTTCATGGTCTACGTGCTCGTGATGCGGCAGCTCGCCGCCGAGTTCGGCGTCGGCCTCGCAGCGGTGTCGGGCTCGATCACGCTCACGTTGCTCGTGCGCCTCGCGGGCGGCGCGATTGCGGGCTGGATGGCGGACCGCTGGGGCCGCAAGCTTCCTCTGATCCTCGCGCTGGTGTGGTTCGTCAGCTTCGACGCGGCGATCTACTTCTCGCACTCGTTCACGGCGATCCTCATCTTCCGCACGTTGTTCGGTTTCGGGATGGGTGCGCAATGGACGGCCGGCACCGCGCTTGCGATGGAGAGCATGCCGGAGCGCACGCGTAAGATCGGCTCTGGCCTTCTGCAGGCCGGCTGGCCGATCGGTGTGATGCTCGCGGCCGGCGCTGCGTACTTCATTGTCGACGCGCACACGTGGCGACCGATGTTCCTCGTCGGGATCATCCCGGCGGCGCTCACGATCCCGCTGTGGTTCATGTTCCCGTCGACCAAGCCGGCACCGAAGGCACTCGGTGCAAAGAACGAGTCGCCGCTCCGCGCACTCGCGAGCCCCGGCGTGCCGAAGATGCTCGTCCTCGGCTCGCTCGTGATGACGCTCGGCTTCATCGTCTATTACGGCCTGCAGTCGCAGTACCCGGCGATGCTCCAGGGCGAGCTGCACCTGTCGTCACAGAGCGCGTTCCTCCACGTCATCCTGTTCAACGCCGGCATGCTGTTCGGTGTCATCGCGGCCGGCTTCGTCGCACAGCGCTTCGGTGTGATCGCCGCGCTCGTCGCTCCCGCGCTACTGATGGTGCCGGCACTGCCGCTGTATGTCGGTTTCGTACCAGTGGCGCTGCCGATCGGCGCGTTCCTCGGGGGCGCACTCGGCGTCGGCTACTCGGGTGTGACCCCGGTGCTGACGACGAGCCTGTTCCCCGCCCATGTGCGTGCGCTCGCGATCGGCCTCGTCTATCACGTCGGTGCGTTCTTCGCGGCGTTCGTGCCGTGGCTGATCCCGCAGATCGCCACCCACTTTCACCTCAAGCTGTCGACCGTGCTCATGATCGTCGTCGGTACAGGGCTGATCGCGATGAGCACCGCCGTTTTGCTGCTGCGCAAGATGATCACCATCCCGGCCGAGGAGCCGAAGCCCACGGGATTCGACGTCGACACCGCGCCCGTCGAGACGCCGAATTTCCGGCCCGCGCCGCTGCCGGTCGCGCACACGGTCGCCGATCGCGAGGTCGCGAAGGCTGCCGAGCGTCGCGCGATCCTCGGTTAGCTTCGCTACGTCGTCGCTGCACAGTTCGCGCAACGTCGCGGCCTGTGATGCGATGACCGGGCCGAGGAGCTACGGCTTCCGCTTCTTGCGCTTCGGCAGGTTGTCCTTGAGCACCTGCTTCAGCTCTTCGAGCTCGCGCCGCATCGCCGCGACATCGTCTGCGCGATCGTGATTGCCGGCGGGCGGCTCGGTCTTCGCGCGCTTCTCGGGCTCGGTCTTCGGCCGCTTGCGCGTCGGACTGTCTTCCTCGAGCGTCTCGTCTTCGGGCGCTGGCACTGGATAGGGCGGCGGTGCGGTGTAGCCCGGATACTGCTGATAGGGCGCTCCACCGCCAAAGCCACCCATCCACATCCGTGCGAGCGCATCGCCCGCGGCCATCGGGATCTGCGTCAGCGGGTTGTACGTTGCGATCGTCTGCACACCGCGCTTGGCCTGCAGGTAGAGATCGAGCGCGCCGGTGACATAGCGCGAAAAGAATTCGGCGAGCGCGTCATCGGAGAGCCGGATCATCTGCGTCAGTAGTTGCACCGGCAAGAACTTCGCCGCGTTCCCGGTCTCGAGCACGATCTGCGTCAGCGTTGCCTGCGTCAGGTCCTCGCCGGTTTGCGCATCGACGACGCGGAGATCGGAACCGCTCCGGATCTTCCCCGCGAGCTCGTCGAGCGTCACGTACCGGCTATCGCCCGTGTCGTAGAGCCGCCGGTTGCCGTACTTCTTGATCAGGACCATCGCCACTGGGGCACACCTTAGAGGCTCGTTCGCTGCACTGCAAGCAGGACTTTTGCTGCACCGCAAAAGAACGCTTGACACCTTCTGCACAGCCACGTAGCGTGCGCCCATGTTGTCGCGGGCCCATGGCACATTCTTGTTGCTATGCAGCATGAGTGTCGCATGTGGAAGCCCTTCCGGTGAGACCTGCACGCTCGACAGCGACTGCGCGTCGGGGTTCTGCAAAGCAGACGGCACGTGCGGTCCCGCGCCGGTCGATGCGAAGCCGGAGAGCGATGGCGATGTCGACGGCATGATCGGCCTGTGCAATCCAAACCACGACGGCATGATCACGCTCGCCGAGCTGCCGTTCATGGCCGGTCGTATGGGGACGTTCCGCGTCACCACCGACGTGACCTGGGACACCGCCGGCGTATCGGGCGCGAACGGCTCGCGCACGTGGGACCTCAGCGGTGCGCTCGCCGGCGATGCCGACCGCATGATGATGCTCGGTGCACCGACCGCGCAGTGGTGGTCGGCTGACTATCCGACCGCGACCTACGCGACCGAGCTGTCGATCGAGTCCGATCTCAAGGGCGTGTTCAAGGTGACGGGCGCCGAGTCGACGCTGCAGGCGGTCGTGTCGCCGGCCGGCGGCACGTACAAGACGGAGCTCGATTACGACCAGCCGGCGCAGATCCTCAAGCTGCCGCTCACCGCGGGCGCGACGTGGACGTCGACGAGCACGGTGTCGGGCTACGCGCAGGGCGTGATCGCCGCGTACACCGAGAAATATGAATCGCGCGTCGATCAAGTCGGCACGATGAAGACGCCATACGGCGAATTCCCGGTGCTGCGCGTCGCGACCGACCTGACTCGCACGTCGGGCTTCACGACGCTGCTGACGAAGCGCACGTTCTCGTGGGTCGCCGAATGCTTCGGGCCGGTCGCAACCGCCGCATCGCAAGATTTCGCGACGGGCGCCGAGTTCACTGACAACGCCGAGATCCGGAGACTCGCGCCGTGATGCGCTCGGCGGTTGGACGGGTGGCTGCGCTCGTCGCTGCCATCGTGCTCGCGGGCTGTCCGAGCTACCACGCGGCGAAGCTACCGGGTACGCCGGCCGACGCGACGTTCGTTGCCGTCGACGACGTGCAGGTCCACTACCGCGAACAGGGGCAAGGCCCAGCGGTCGTG
>DASUFX010000007.1:0-2902 GCA_036274355.1 Kofleriaceae bacterium
TCGCCAGATCGAGAAAGATGATCGTATCGGCAGCGGCGAGACGCGTCTCCATCGTCGCGCCGTTGTTGCCGTCGGCGATCCAGCGTCCGTCACGCGGCAGCGCACGCTGCTCGTGCCCCAACAGCTCCGCCGTCTCGACACTCTGCCAGCCGCTGCGAAATCGAAGCTGATCGAGATGCACGACCGGCACCTGAAGACGGCGTCCGAGCTCGAGCGACAGCACCCACGCAGCCGATGATCGCGATCCGATTCACGACGGATTCGGCACGACTTGCACGTCGGCCATCACGCCGTAGTGATCGCTCGCGCAGATCTCGTCGGGGCCCTGCCCATCGCGCTCCGTCATCACGACGTGCGATGCATGAATCGTGGCGCGGCCGTCCTTCTTGCGGCTCGTCACGAACACGTAGTCGATGCGGCGATCGATATCGAGCGAGCGCAGCGGACGCGTGAAGCCATTCTCGCTCGACCACGTGATGCCTTCGTTTGGACCATCGCCGGGCTGACACTCGCGATGCAGCCGCAGCCACGCGTCCTGCCAGTGCGTGCGCCTGCCGTCGAGCGTGGTCAGTCCGCGCAGAAAGCGAATCTCGTCGGAATCCGGCGTCGCGTTGAAGTCGCCGCACAGGATCTGCGGCGCGGAATCTTTCTCGCGGCCAAGCGATCGAATCTCGGCATCGATCGCGAGCACCTGCTTCTCGCGCGCGACGCCATCGTCGAGCCGGTAGTGCAGATGCGTCGTGTGCACCCAGATCGGTCCGCCATCCGTGGCGACGAGCCCCGACAACATCATGCGCGAATCAGCCGGCCGCGGCTCGGGCAGCGCAAGCGTGCGCGATTCGGTGAGCGGCGCGCGCGTGATGATCGCGAGGCCTTCCTGGCCGGCTTTCGCCATGCCGCCCTCGCCTGCCGCCCACTCGTTCGACTTCGCGTACTGCGCGTACATGTCGAGCTGATCGGCGATCACGTCCGCGCTCGTGCGACCGAACACGCCGTCCAGCGGCCGCACCTCTTGCATGCACACGACGTCGGCGCCGATCGCGCGCAGCTGGCGCACGGCGAGATCGATGCGCCGCTCGAGCGGCGGCTCCGTGCCCCAGAAGTTGAGCGTGACGACGCGGAGATTATTGCCCACGGTACACGCAACGTGACGTGGGCGTTTCCGAGACGACGATCTCGACCAGACCGACCAGCACAGATGACAGCCGCTGCCACCACCACACCGCGAGTAGTTCGCTCGTGGGATTAACCAGGCCGTCGACCTCGTTCAGCACCTGATGATCGAGCTGGCGGATCAGCGGCATCGCGCGTTCGTCGATGTCAGCGAAATCCATCACCCAGCCACGCTCTGGATCGACCTCACCCTCGATCACCACTTCGATCAGATAGCTGTGACCATGCATGCGCGCGCACTTGTGGCCGGGCGGCACCTTCGGCAGGAAGTGCGCGGCTTCGAAACGATAAGACCGTTCCAACCGAGTACGCATGCGCGCGGTTTGTAGCATGCTACGTCTGTCCGTCGTGCCTCGAATACGCGGTTCTAGCTTCAGCAAGCTGGATCGCCGCGTCTGGCAGATGGCCTTCGCGCGCGCCGTCAACACGATGGGCTTGTCGCTCGCGATGAGCTTCCTCGGCATCTATGTCGTCGAGACGCGTGGTTATCCGGCCTGGCTGTTGGGCATCGTCTTCCTCGCGGCGAACCTCGCCCAGTCGCTGTCGAACGCGTGGGCCGGCAACCTCTCCGACCGCATCGGCCGTCGCCCGCTCATCACCGGCTCGCTGCTCGTGCGGTCGGTGTTCATCGCAGCGCTCGGCACGCAGATCATGTTCGACGCGCCGCTGTGGAGCCTCGCGATCAACATGGTGTTCACGTCCGCTCTGCGCGGCTGCTTCGAGCCCGTCGCCTATGCGCTCGTCGCCGACGTCTGCACGAGCGATCAACGCATCGATGCGTTCGGCCTCCAGCGCATGGGCACGAACCTCGGCTGGGCGATCGGTCCCGCACTCGGCGGCACGCTCACGCTCGTCATTCCGTACGGCGCCGTGTTCTACGTCGCCGGCGCCGGCATGATCATCGCGGCGATCGTCACGATGCGCGTCGCCGATCCGATGAAGACGCGCACCGAGCCGCGATCTGGCGAGCTGCGCGCCGCACTCGTCGCGTCGTGGCGCAGCCCGCGCATGCGCATTCTGCTCGTCGGCACGTTCCTCGCCGCATTGCTGCAGACGCAGATGTTCTCGACGTTCTCGGTCTTCATGACCGACGAGCTCGGTCTGCGCAAAGCCGACGTCGGGTACCTCTACACGATCAACGGCATCTGCGTGCTCGCGTTTCAGATCCCGGCCGTTGCACTCGTGCGCAGACTCGGTATCGCGACAGCGCTGCCGTGGTCATCCCTCATCAATGGCCTCGGCTTCGCGGTCGTCGGTCTGGCGAGCGGCACCGCAGGCGGTGCGGTCGCGATGGTTGCGATCACGGTCGGCGAGGTGCTGCTCGCGCCAGCGCACCAGACTGCGATCGCCGAGCTCGCCGATCCGAGCCAGCGCGGCCGCGCGTACGGCGTCGTCGGCTTCGCGCAGATGCTCGGCATTGCAGTGGCACCGCTCGTCGGTGGCATCCTGTTCGACCTGATCGGTCACCACCATGCGGCGATGTGGTCGGTCATCGCGAGCATCGGCATCGTGCAGGCACTTTGCTTCGCCGCGTTTGTGCGGCGCGCGTAGACGAGATTTCGCTTTACCGTCAGGGAGAAAGCGTTAGATTCGCGCCCGATGAGGGCTTGGATTCTCTGCGTCGCATTGGCGGCGTGTGGCGACGGTACGCCGTCGAACATGCTGCCTGCGTGGGACAAGACGCTGCCTGCGGCAAGCGTGATGGGCACCGGCAGTGCGCGCGGTCTCG
>DASUFX010000008.1:0-20821 GCA_036274355.1 Kofleriaceae bacterium
GGCAGCGGATAGCTCGCGGTGCCGAGCAGGTCGCGCCAACCGGGCCACAGCGACTCGAGGAACACCTGCAGCGCCATGCCGCCGATCCAGGTGTTGATGCCAAACCAACCGCAGGCGATCAGCGCGCGCATCAGCGCCGGCAGGTTCGCGCCGGTCGTGCCGTAGGCAGCGCGCGCGAACACCGGGAACGGGATGCCGTACTTGGTACCGGGATGCGAGTTGAGCAGGATCGGCGCGAGCACGATCAGGTTGCCGACGAGGATCGTGGCGAGCGCCTGCCACCACGCCATCCCCTGCGCGATCATGCCGGACGCGAGCGTGTACGTCGGAATGCAGTGGGCCATCGAGATCCACAGCGCGGCGTAGTCCCACGTGTTCCAGTTGCGCTTTCCGACCGCGACAGGTGCGAGGTCGTGGTTGTAGAGCGGCGACGACGTCAGCTCCTCGGGCGCGCGCAACTCGACACGACCATCCGCGTGACGAATCTCCTGGCTCTCGCTCATAGCGCTCGAACCTAGTAAATTCCGCCGCGTGAAGCGAGCGTTCGCTACAGGTGGCTCTGGTTTCGTCGGGGGTAGGCTCATCACGGCGCTGCGCGCGCGGGGTGTGGAGGTCGCGGCGCTGGCCCGCAGTGACAGCTCGGCCGCCAAGGTCGAGACGCTCGGCGCGACGCCGGTGAAGGGCGACCTCGACGACGTCGCGGCACTCGAAGCCGGAATGGCCGGTTGCGACACCGTGTTTCATGCGGCCGCGCACACCGATCAGTTCGACCCGGTCGAGGTCCACATGCGGATCAATGCGAAGGGCACCGAGAACGTGCTCGCGGCAGCGCGCAAAGCGGGCGTCAAGCGTGTGGTCCACGTCGGAACCGAAGCCGTGCTCGCCGATGGCAAGCCGATCGTGCGCGCCGACGAGAGTCGCCCGCTGCCGAAGCACCCGATGGGCGCCTATCCACTCACGAAGGGCCTTGCCGAGCAGGCCGTGATCGCCGCGAACCGCGATGGTCTCGAAACCGTCGTGGTGCGGCCGCGCTTCGTGTGGGGCAAGGGTGACACGACCGTATTGCCCGAGATGATCGACGCGGTGAAGCGCGGCCGGTTTGGCTGGATCGCCGGCGGTCATTACCTGACGTCGATCGTGCACGTCGACAACGTGGTCGAAGGGATGTTGCTCGCGGCCGACAAGGGCGCGCCCGGCCAGATCTACTTCCTCACCGATGGCGAGCCGGTCGAGTTCCGCGATTTCATCACGAAGCTGCTCGCGACCCAGGGTGTCTCGGTCGGCAACCGCAACGTGCCGCGCTGGCTCGCGCGCACCACGGTGTCGCTGACGTCGTGGATGAAGAAGCCACCGCTGACGAAGACCGCGTTCGCGCTGATCGCGCACGAGGTCACTGTCGACGACACCAAGGCGCGCCGCGAGCTCGGCTACGTCGGCAAGAAGCAGCAAGCCGAAGGACTCTCGGAGATGGCGATCGCGTCGAAGGCGACGATGACTAGCGCGCTGCGCTGAGCGTATCGAGCGTCAGCTTCGCCCACGCTCGCACGTACGCGAGCGGATCGGCGAGGCTCTTCTCGATCTGCGCGCGCGCGTATTTGCCGAGCGGCGAGCGCGCGTATGCCTGCATCGCGATCAACCGGTACGCTGGCGTCGGGCTGGTGAGCCAGACATCACCGACGTTGTTGTCGCGATAGGCGGCGGTGCGCGGCGCGAGCGCGACGTCCCAGCCCGCACGCAGCTCGGTGAGCGTCCACTCGATCGGGCGATCGAGGTGACACAGGTTGCACGCGTTCGGCGCCGCGTCGGCGTAGAGCTGCGGGTTCGTCGGCGAGCTGATCCGGTGCGTGCGCACGAAGCGATCGAGGCCCATCACGATCTTCGGCATGTGGCAATCGAGGCACGTCGTCGTCTCGTGACCCTTACCGGCGTGCGCGGGCTGCGCTTGCGTGGCGTGACAGCCGGAGCATGCAGCGACCGACTTCGCATCGTCGATGCTGCCCTTGTGTGGATCGTGACAGTCGGTGCACTTCGCTTTGCACGCCGATGCGGCGAGATCGAGCGCCTCGCTCGAGTTGCGCAAGGCGGTGCCATCGGCGAGCCGCGGCGATGGCCCCGAGTGACATTGCGCGCACACGCCGTTGACCACGCTCGCGTCCTTGCGTTGCGCCGCAAACGTCGTCGGGAATGCGGGCATGCCCTCGCGCGGCGTCGCCCCGTGCGGGAGAAAGTCGATCGCGGCGCCGGCCGCGTGCGCGCGCCCACCGAGGTGGCAGCTCTCGCAGCTGATCCCGGTCGTCACCTGCTCGCCGACGACGAGGCGATCAGTTCCCGCCGCCGACGCCCAGTACTGCTCGAAGCCGTGGCCGACCGCGCGCGGGCCCGACGCACGCGCGATGCGCTGCGCGAATGGATACGTCGAATGACACCACGGACACCGCTCGGCCCATGGCTCGCGCACGGGCGCGTAGGCGTCGAAGCTCGCCTCGTCGAGCCACGGGTCGAAATACGGCTGCGGTGCCCAGCCGCCGTAGCGGGGCCACCACCCGAACGGCAGCCGGACTTCTTCATGGCTCGCTTCGCGGCCGTCCTCGATGCCGACGTACTCCTGCAGCCGCGCCTTGCCGATCGTGCGCGTGATCCGATAGCGAGTCTCGCGCTCGCCTTTGCGCACGGTCATCGTGTAGCCGGCGAGATCGCGATCGAAGTGCGCCTCGCCGCCCGCGTAGCGCAGCACGGCGCCCTTGAAGTTCCCGATCACGGCGGCTGGATCATCGAACCGCGCGTTCATCACGCGGTGCAGGCTCGTTGTCCACGCCGCGTATTGAGCAGCGTGGCATTCACCGCACGCTTCGGGACCGACGTAGTCCGCGCGCGCGATGTTGCTCTCGCCGGTCGCGAGTGGACGCAGCGGGCCACGCGTTGACGGCGGAGCCGGGGCCGGCGGCGGCGACGACTGCGACGACTGCGGCGTGCACGCAGCAATCGCGATCAGCGCGAGCATGCGTGTGCCGACCGATTGCACCGCTCTAGGCTGCGCCGAATCCGCCTTAGTGGCTAGTCCAGACGCCAGCGTCGTCGCACTTCGCCTCACCGCGCCTTGTTGACTCCGAGTCAAGTACGCGGATCCGGCGCCGGTGACACGTGGCATCGGCATTGCTCGCAGGTGCCGCATGCGCATTGCGGTGACGTTCTTGCTCGGCCTGACAGTCGGATGTGGTGCAACAACCGAAGATGACATTCTGCCGCCGCCTCCGGCCGGCGAAGGAATGCAGATCAGCTACAGCGCGGTCGCAAAGGCGGGCACCGAGATCTGGAAGTGCAACGTCACCGACCTGCCGAACATGACCTACTACGACGTGAATCACGTCGTGTCGGTCCAGAACGAGTCGGTCCACCACATGGACCTGATCGCGATCCAGCTCGCCGCGCCCGACCTCGCGCCGGGCGAGTACGACTGCGCCGACGTCTACGCGAATTACCCGAAGCTGATGGACGACGGGATCCTGATTTACGCGAGCCAACTCGCCGATCAGCAGATCACGCTGCCGACCGGCGTCGCCGCCGAGCTACTGCCGAAGATGCGCGTGATGCACGAGATCCACTACGTCAACACGACGGAGGAGGACGTCACCGCGTACTCGAAGATCAACGCGTACAAGTATCCCGCCGAGAAGGTCCAGCAGACGATCTGGGGCGGCGCGGTTCGCGACACCGATATCAACATCCCGGCCGGCGCGACGTCGCATACCGAGTGGACGCGCTGCACGATGAACGCGGACGTCGACGTGCTGTTCCTGTCGTCGCACACGCACAAGCTCGCCGAGACGACCGTGATCCGCAGCTTCAACGGCACTGATACCGGTGACGTCATGTACTCGAACACCGATTGGCACGCGCCGCCGCTGCAAGATCACACCGCTGCGCCGATCCACGTGCCGCAGGGTTCGGGCTTCGAGTTCGAGTGCCACTACAAGAACGCCGGGACGACCGATGTCCACTGGGGCTTCACGGCTGCGGACGAGATGTGCCAGATCGCGCTCGTCTACACGCCGGGCGAGACCACGCGCAAGTGCGAGGTCGTCGCGTCGGGTGTCCGGTAGTCGTGCCGGACGCGCGCTGCCGGACAGCCGCCGCGATGAGAGCGGCTCGAAGCTCTGCGAAGATGCAGTCACGTTTCGTCGCGAACGCTACGTTCCCATACGAACATCATCTTGCTCTGGAATGCGAAGTCGGTCGCGGCCGTCGCGGCGGGCGTGCGCTAATCATGAAGCCGCGCTACGCCGCTAGCAGCGAAATGCCGTACGACGAAAATGCGCTGTCGTGCGTGACGAGTGTAAAGCCGTCTTCGAGGGCATGAGCGATCAACAACCGATCGAAAGGGTCTCGGTGATGCCAGGGCAGCGACCGCACGCGAAGTGCGGCGGTGAGTCCGAGCTCCGCGACTTCGAATCCGCTCTTCTTCAGTACCTCGGGCAACCATTGTTCGGCATGGCTCGGAAGGTCGAGTTTCCCGATCGATTGCTTGAGTGCGATCTCCCATGCACTGACGATGCTGACGAGGACCTCGTTCGCGCCATCCTCGATCGCGGTGCGAGCCCCCTCCGACAATCGCTCCGGATCCGTCGCACTCCACAGCACGACATGCGTGTCGAGAAGAAGTTTCACCAAGCTCCCAATGCCGCGGCCATATCGTCGGGAAGGCGATCGAAGTCGTCGGCGATGCGCGCCTGTCCGGGGAACAGACCCAGCCGGCGCTTGCGCACGGCGACTTTGTACGGTGAAAGGACCGCCACCGGCTGACCCGCACGTGCGATCACCACGCGTTCACCGGCCTCGACTTCTTCGAGTAGCCGAGACAGCTGGGTCTTCGCCTCGTGAATGTTCACCTGACGCATGTCTCTAGCTTAGCTAACCATGACTAATTGACAAGTCAGAACAACCGACCTTGACTCGTGCCGGTGCCGCCGCTCGGTGCCTTGCTCGGCGCGGCGAGGCCCATGTGCTGGAAACCTGCCGCCGTCGCGACGCGGCCGCGTGGCGTGCGCGCGATGAGGCCGACCTGGAGCAGGAACGGCTCGACGACCTCTTCGAGCGTGCCGCGCTCCTCGGACAGCGACGCCGCGACTGCCTCGATGCCGACCGGACCGCCGTCGAACCGCTCGCAGATGACGGTGAGGTACGCGCGATCGAGCGCATCGAGACCAGCGTGATCGACCGCGAGGCGATCGAGCGACGACGCGGCGATGGTGCCGTCGATCGAGCCATCGTGCTCGACCGACGCGAAGTCGCGGACCCGGCGCAGCAGGCGGTTCGCGATGCGCGGCGTACCGCGCGAGCGCCGCGCGATTTCCTTCGCGCCATCCTCGTCGATCGGCACCCCGATCAGCGACGCCGAGCGTTTCACGATCGCCTGCATGTCGGCGAGGTCGTAGTAGCGCAGCTGCCAGTGGAACCCGAAGCGATCGAGCAGCGGCGCCGAGAGCAGGCCCATGCGCGTCGTCGCGCCAAGCAGCGTGAAGCGCGGCAGCTGCATCGTGACGGCCTTCGCGTGCGGGCCTTCGCCGATGAACAGGTCGAAGCGGAAGTCCTCCATCGCGGGATAGAGGTTCTCCTCGACGACGGGGTTCAGCCGATGGATCTCGTCGATGAAGAGGGCGTCGCGCTCGCCGAGACCGGTGAGCAGCGATGCGAGCTTGCCCTTGTGATCGATCGCGGGGCCGGAGCTGACGTGCAGGTTGACGCCGAGCTCGTTCGCGATCACGTGCGCGAGCGTGGTCTTGCCGAGGCCGGGCGGACCGGCGAACAGGAAGTGATCGAGCGCCCAGCCGCCTTGCTTCGCGGCGTGCACCGAGACCCGTAGGTTCTCGACAAGGTCGCGCTGGCCGATGTACTCGTCGAAGCTCTGCGGGCGCAGGGCCGCTTGCCACGCGCGCTCGCCGGTTTTCTCGACCGCGCCGATCTCGCGCGGATCTTCGGGCCCGACGTCGATGTGCTTCTTGCGCGCCATGGTTACCTCGGCATGCTCCGCAGCGCCTGTCGCAGCAGCTGCTCGATCGTGGCTTCAGGCGGCACCGGCAGGTCGACGACCGCCTGCTCCGCCTCGGCGGGGCGCCAACCCATGCCGACCAGCGCCATCATCACTTCATCGACCATCGGGTGCCGGTTGCCCAGCGGCTTGATGCGCGTCGCGCCCGCCGGCACGACGATCGACTTCAGACCACCCGCCGCGTCCCACATCATCAGCGCCTCGGCGGCCTTGTCCTTGAGCTCGACGACGAGCAACTCGGCCGTCTTCTTGCCGACGCCCTTGATGCGCGTGAGCCCGGGCACGTCCTCGTTTGCGATCAGCGTCGCGATGTCGCGCGGGTTCGAGCCGGTCAAGATCGCGATCGCCGTCGACGGCCCGACGTTCTTCACCGTGATCAACAGATCGAACAGCGCGCGCTCTTGCTGATCGATGAAGCCGAACAACGAGAGCTTGTTCTCGGTCGCGTGCGTGAAGATGCGCAGCGTGACGCGCTCGCCATCGGCGGGCAATCCGGCGAGCGTGTAGCCGGACACCACGACGTCGTAGCCAACACCGCCGACGTCGACCACGATGTGCGGCGGCATGCGTTCGATCAGAGCTCCATCGAGTCGAGCAATCACGACACTCTCCTGACGGCCGGAACAATCTTCGCCGTGGTCGGGCGCAACGTGCGGCCATGCGTGATCGCGACGGCGAGCGCATCGGTCGCGTCGGCGCGCGGCAAGCTCTTCAGCTTGATCAGCGCTTGCACCATGCGCGCGATCTGGCCCTTGTCGGCAGCGCCCGAGCCACAGACCGTCTTCTTGACGAGCGCGGGCGGATACGACGCGACGCGAAGGCCGGCGAGCCCGATCACCGCGAGCGCCATGCCGCGTGCTTGCGCGAGTGCGAGCGCGCTGCGCGGGTTCTGATGCGTGAACACGTCTTCGACTGCGACGATCGCAGGCGCGAGCTCACCGATCACCTCGCGCAGGCCGACCGCGATCTCGCCGAGCCGCTGCTCCATCGGGCGTTCTTCGGGCGCGGTCAGCACGCCGCACTCGACATACGTGAGCTCGCCGCCGACCTCGTCGATGACGCCATAGCCGCACACGCGGCTGCCGGGGTCGAGCCCGAGGATTCGCACGCCCCACCCTACTCTAGGCCTCCGACATCACGCCAATATCGAGCCGGCGCAGGGAGATCGCCTTGTTAGGCGGCGCGGCCCAGGCGTTTGCGCATGAGCCGGATCAGGCTACCCGCGAGCAGCATCTCGACCTGGCGTGGCGACAACCCATGTGCCGCGCGTATACGCAGGCCACGCACCTTGTTTTCCAGCTCGAGAGGGGCCGGATTGCGGATCGCGCGGCGAACGTTCGCGATGGTCAAGACATCGCCTTGCCCGACGCGGTCGTAGTCAGCGGGATCGACGAACGTGAGCGGCACGACGCCGAAGTTGACGAGGTTCTCGTGGTGGATACGCGCAAACCGCAGTGCGAGCACGATCTTGAGGCCGAGGTAACGTGGCGCGAGTGCGGCGTGCTCGCGGCTCGAACCCTGGCCGTAGTTACTGCCGGCGACGATCATATGACCGGTGTCCCGGGTCTCGCGTGCGCGTGCTGGGTACGAGCGATCGATGGGTTCGAACGCGAACTCACTGATCCCGGCGATGTTGCTGCGCAGCGGGAGCACGCGCGCGCCGGCCGGCAGGATCTCGTCGGTCGAAATATCGTCGCCGAGCCTGAGTAACACCGGCAGCTCGAAAGCGTCGGGCATCGGATCGAGCTCGGGCAGCGGCTGGATATTCGGTCCGCGTTCGAGCCGTGTGCGGCGCGCCTCGTCGGACGGTTGAGGCGGCACGAACATCTGGAGATCGAGCCGCGGATGTGCGGGCTCGTGAACCTCCGGATACTGCATCGCAAGCGTGCGCGGGTCCGTGATCACGCCGGTCAGTGCCGACGCCGCTGCAGTCTCGGGGCTCACGAGATAGACCTGATCCTCGCGCGTGCCCGAACGCCCGGGAAAATTGCGTGGCACGGTGCGCAGGCTGATCCGATCCGTCGCGGGTGCTTGTCCCATCCCGATACAGCCGTTGCATCCTGCCTGGTGAAGCCGCGCGCCCGCACGCAAGAGCGGCGCGATGTGACCATCGGCGACGAGGTTCTCGAGGATCTGGCGCGAGGTCGGGTTGATGTCGAACGACACGCGATCGTGGACGCGCAGCCCGTCGACCATGTACGCGGCGATCGCGAAGTCGCGATAGCCCGGATTTGCCGACGAACCGATGTACGCCTGATAAATGTCGCGACCTGCCACTTCGCGCACCGGCACCACCTTGCCCGGGCTCGACGGCAGCGCGACGAGCGGCTCGAGCGCCGCAAGGTCGATCTCATCGTGGGCGTCGTAGTCGGCAGCATCGTCCGCGGCGAGCGGCGAGAAGTCGCCCGCGCGATCCTGAGCCGACAGGAACTCGCGCACGCGGTCGTCGGCCGGAAACACCGTCGTCGTCGCGCCGAGCTCAGCGCCCATGTTCGCGATCACGTGGCGGTCCATCGCCGTCAGCTGCGCGAGCCCGGGGCCGTAGTATTCGACGATCCGGCCGAGACCGCCCGCCACGCCGTGACGTCGCAGCATCTCGAGGATGATGTCCTTCGCGCTCACCCACGCCGGCAGCTGGCCGTCGAGCCGGATGCCCCAGATCGCGGGCATGCGCACGTGGAACGGTTCGCCTGCCATCGCGAGCGCGACCTCGAGCCCGCCGGCACCGATCGCGAGCATCCCGAGTGCGCCCGCGGCACATGTGTGGCTATCCGACCCGAGCAGCGTCTTGCCCGGTTTGCCGAACCGCTCCATGTGCAGCGGATGGCTGACGCCGTTACCGGGCCGGCTGTACCAGACACCAAACCGCTGACACGCGCTGCGCAGGAACAGGTGATCGTCTGCGTTCTTAAAGTCTTCTTGCAGCAGATTGTGGTCGACGTATTGCGCTGACAGCTCGGTACGCACGCGGTCGAGGCCCATCGCTTCGAGCTCGAGCATCACGAGCGTGCCGGTCGCATCCTGCGTCAACGTCTGATCGATGCGCAGCGCGATTTCGTTGCCAGGTTTCGGGGTTCCATCGACGAGGTGCGAGGAGATCAGCTTCAGCGCGACGTTCTTACCAGCCATACACAAACATGCTTGCAATGCGTGTGCTCTGCCTGCTGTGCGGTGGTGAACCGGTGGCCTACCGGTCGACACCAGGTCACGGCAGCCCTCGGTGCGCGATCAATCCGACGCACAACAGCGACACGGAATTGACCACCTTGACGAGCGGATTCAGCGCTGGGCCCGCGGTGTCCTTCATCGCGTCGCCGACGGTATCGCCAACGATCGCGGCACCGAGCGCCGCCGTGCGCCCTCCTCGTTCGAGGTACTTCTTCGCGTTGTCCCACGCGGCGCCACTCGTGGTCATCACGAGCGCGAGCGGCAGGCCGGAGAGGATCACGCCGAGCAGCACGCCGGCGAGCGCGAGCGGCCCGAGCAACAGTCCGACGGCGAGCGGCCCCAGGACTGCGATCGCACCGGGCGCGATCAACTTGCGAAGTGCGGTCGAGGTCACGATCGAGACGCACCTGCCGTATTCGGGACGTGCTGTGCCGGCGGCGAGCCCTGCGATCTCGGCGAACTGTCGCCGCACCTCGAGGACGGTCGCCCGCGCCGCCACACCGACGGCGTTCATCAGCAGCGACGTGAACACGAACGGCAAGAGCGCGCCGACAAGCAAACCGGCGAGGACGACCGGATTGTCCAGCCTGAGCTGGGCGGTGAGCTCGGACCACGGCATGGCGAGCTGATCGGCCGCAGCGAACGTGAACGCCGCGAACAACGTGAGCGCGGCAAGCGCTGCCGAACCGATCGCGTAGCCCTTGGTGATCGCCTTCGTTGTATTCCCCGCGGCGTCGAGCCGGTCGGTGATTGCACGCGTTTCGGCTGGCAGCGCGGCAAGCTCGGTGATGCCTCCCGCGTTATCGACGATCGGTCCAAACGCGTCGATCGAGATGATCATGCCCATCACGGCGAGCATGCTCGTCGCCGCAAGACCCACCCCGTAGAGCCCGAGTTGGCCATCGATCCCGGTGCTCGTGTACCCGGTCGCGAAGAACGCGACAAGCATGCCGGCTGCGATCACGAGACCGGGCAACCAGACGGACGCGAGACCGACCGACATACCCATGATCACGACCGGTCCCGCGCCGGCTTCGGTCGAGCGAAGGATTCGCGCCACCGGACGAAACCGTGCCGCGGTGTAGTAGTTGGTCAACAGAACCAGCGCGACGACGACGACCAGCCCGGTCAACGTCGCAACGAACACGCCGGTGTTGCCGTTCATCAGCCAACGGCACAAGAGCCACAGTCCGATCGCGGCGAACAGCAGCGTTGCGGCAACGCCGCCGTATAGCGCCCCTTCGATGTGGCGACGCGTCGCGTAGACGACGAGCGTACCTGCGATCGTCGCGAGAATGCCGCACGCGATAACCGCGACGGGAAACAGCACCGCGTTGGGAAACGCGACCCGAACATCCGCGATCAGATAGCCGAGCAGCATCGCCGCAACGGCGGTGACCAAGAACGTCTCGAACAGGTCAGCCGCCATGCCGCCGCAGTCACCGACGTTGTCTCCCACGTTGTCTGCAATCACCGCTGGGTTGCGTGGATCGTCCTCCGCGATCTGAATCTCGAGCTTGCCGACGAGGTCCGCACCGATGTCCGCTCCCTTCGTGTAGATGCCGCCGCCGACGCGCGCGAACAAGCTGATCAGCGAGGCACCGACGAGAAGCCCGGCCAACGCCGGCACATCACCACCGAACAGGAGGTAACACCCGACCAGCTCGAGCGCCGCGAGGCCCGCCACGCCGAGGCCGATGACAGAGCCGGCACCGAACGCGAAGCGCAACGTTGCCTGCAGCGTCGCGCGCGACGCGACTGCCGCCGTCCGCACGTTCGCTCGCACCGACACGAGGACGCCGAACACGCTCGCCGCAGCGCTTCCGAGTGCACCGAGAAGGAAGCCGCCGGCAAGCTCGGCCCCTCGCCCACCAAACCCGGCGGCGATCGCGATCGCGAGCACCGCGGCAACGATCGCGATCACGAACAGCTCGCGCCGCAGAAACGCTGCGGCTCCTTCGCGGATCGCATCTGCGACGGCACGCATGCGCGCGGTGCCTTCATCCGCGCGGAGCATCGCGATCGCACTGACGACGGCGACCGCAATCGCGAGCAGCGCGCTACCGGCTGCGAGGTTGATCACTGGCCGCACCCTGCTCGGCGAGCGGCGGCCGGTCGTAACGCCGGCTATCGGCGAACGATTGGTACCCGCCGGTCTTGTCGCGCACGGTCAACACCGGACATGGAGCGTTGCGGACGACGCCTTCGGCAACACTGCCGCCGAGCAACTCGTGCAAGCGTCCGATTCGTCCGTGCGTTCCCATGACGATCAAGTCGACATGATCTTGTTGCGCTTGCCGCACGATCTCGACCAGTGGATCGCCGGTGTGCTGGATCATCGCGAGACGATCGCCAAGCTCACGCTTCGCACGTTGAACCGCGCTGTCCATCGCTTTCTGGACCTCCGCCCGCGCCTCCTCGGTGAGCGAATCCTCGACCGGCATGATGTGGAAGACCTCGACTCGTGCGCCGTAATCACGCGCGAGAGTGACTGCATGGTCGAGGGCGGATAGCGAAGCGGACGATCCATCGACCGGCACCAGGATGGACTGCAAGGTGTTCATGCCCCGTTACCGTGCAACGCGCATTCCACGATGCTCGATCGGCGCTATCGTCGGCCCTGCGCCGATCATCGATTCCTGGATCGACGACTTACTCGTAGTCGCTCGAGGACAAGAGCGACTCGATCATCGGGTCGTTGACGCCGCGGTAGCTGAGCAGGCGTGCCGTCTCGCGCCGCTGGTAGGTCGGGATATTGACGTCGCTAATCATTCCGCGCAGTGCGGCAAGCGCGCCGGGACGGTCCGCCGCCGTGTCGATCGCGGTGTACGCGACGTTCCAGTCGGGATCGCGAATCAGCTCGGTCAGCCGCCCGGTGGTCGTGTCGTCCTCGAACCGGCGCAGGTTCTGAACCGCCGCGCGGCGATCGTCGACATCCTGGCTGCGCGACATGCCGACGATCAGCTCGCGCGCCTGCTGCGTGCCACTGTTGGCAAGCGTGCGCGCGGCGGTTTGGCGCACGTAGGCATCGGAGTCGCGGAGCGCCTGCGCGAGCACGTCGGCGCCGCGCTTGTCGCCCATGTTGCCGACCGTCGCGACCGCTTCGGCGCGCACCTGCGCATCGCCATTGCGCACGCCCTGCATCAGCACGTCGAACGCGGCGGGCGATGCCGCTTGCTCGAGCGCCGACATCGCGCGGTAGGCATCCTGCGCGTCGCCGTTCGTGAGCGCATCCTTCGCCAGCTCGAGGCCATACGGTGAGCCACCCGAGAGGAGCTGCTGCATCACTTGGCTCTTGAGCTCGGGATGCGAAACGAGCGCCGTGCGCATCGCGGCTGTCGTGTCATCGGTGAGCCGGAACTTCGACAGCGACGACATCGCGTTGCGCGCGACTTGCCCGTCCGTGCTGCCGAGCGCCGCGACCAACGCATCGCGTGCTTCCGGCGTGCCGACCTTCGCGAGCGCCGCCGCAGCAGCCGCTGCCTCGTCGGGATCACGCGACTGCACCGAATCGCGGAGCAGCTTGCCGACCACCGGATCGTCGGGCTTCGCATCGCCGAGGATGCCGATCGCGCGCGCCTTGAGATCGCCGCTGCCGCGCACGACATCGATCAACGATTCGAGAGCCGCCGCGTTGCCCGAGTCGGCCAGCGCCTCCATCGCCGCGATCTTCACGGTGTCGTCAGCACCGCCGCGCGCTTGACCGACCGCAAGCGCGAGCGCTTCGGCATTGCCCCCTTGGACCAGGTGCGTGACCGCCTCCCAGCGCTCCTGGCTGTCGGACTTCGCGATCACGAGCAACGCCTGCTCGACCTCGGGGCCGCTCTGGCGCATCAGGTACTCGACCGCGCGCGACGTCGTCGGATGCTCCGACAGCGCAGCGGAGATCAGCGCCTCGCGCGCTTCGTCGCTATCGATGTTCGCGAGTGCCGCGGCCGCAGCATCGGCGGCGCGTCCGTCCTCGTTCTCGAGGATCGAGCGCAGCGTCTCGAGCACCTGTGGGTTGTCGATGCTAGCCATCGCGTTCATCGCTGACACGCGCACGTCCATCGCGCCTTCGAGCGCAGCCTCGCGCAACGCCGGCAGACCCGCCTCGCCCGCGCGCGCGAGCGCACCGATCGCGGCGGTCACGAGCTCGCGGTCGCCATCCTTCACGATGGTGACGAGCTTTTGAACCATTGCAGCGTCGATATCCTTGAGCTCGCCGATTGCCGTTGCCGCCACCGTGAGGCTCGGCGAATCGACGAGCGCCAGCAGCGCTGCCTTCGCGGCCGGCTTCTCGATCCTCGCGAGCGAGCGCACCGCGGCGACTGCGCTATCGGTCGTGTGGCCGGCGATCTTCGCGAGCACTTCGATCGCTCGATCGCTTGCGATGTCGGCAAGCGCGTCGATCGCGGTCGTCTGCGCGCTATCGCTCGTCTTCTGCGCGACCTCGATCAGCAGCTCCTCCGCACGCGGGTTGTGCGTGGCGCCGAGTGCCGCGATCGCGGACTGATGAATATCGTCGCGCGAATTGCCGGCCGCCTTGGTCAGTACCTCGACGGCGTGATCGGTCGCGATCGAACCGAAGACGCCGAGCACCACCGACGGCACACCCTCGCGCGAATCCTCGACGAGCGGCAGCAGTGCATCGATCACCGCATCGTCGCCCACCATGCCGAGCTTCTCGGCGATCGGCTGCATGTCCTCGGCCGTCTTCGCCGCGAACATCTGGCGCACCAGGTCGTCGACCGACACGCCGAGCGCGGCTGCACTGACGTGTACGGGCCCCTTTCGCGCCTGCACCGAGCGCGCGCGCACCTGGCTGTGCGCGTCGCCGTGCCACCACGAATACGTGAGCGCACCTGCGAGCACGAAGCTGACCAGCTTCCAGCGATTCGTCGGACTCATCCCGCGAGTAGAGTGACAACGCACCCCGCTGCGGGTTTCATCTCTGTTCTGTCATCTTGTAATCACGTGCGCCGAAGATGGCTGTCCCAACTCGCACATGTGTCGCACCACATGCGATGGCCACTTCGAAGTCGCCACTCATCCCCATCGACAACACAGGCAACGCGATGCCGAGCTCGTCGACGAGACGATCGCGAAGCGCGCGCAATGCCTCGAAGTACGGCCGGCTCGCCTCGGGATCGTCGGAGGGCGGCGGCATCGTCATCAGGCCGTCGAGCCGGACGTTCTGGATCGATCCGATCGAACGCGCGAGCTCGCCGGCTTGTTCCGCGTTGATGCCACCTTTCGTGTCCTCGCCGGCGGCGTTGATCGCGAGCAATACCGGTTGGATGGCAGCGGCGCGCTTGCCGAGCTCGGCCGCGAGCTCGACGCTATCGACCGCATGAACCAGCGCGACCTGACCGGCGACGAGCTTTGCCTTGTTGCGCTGGAGCCGGCCGATGTAGTGCCAGCGGATGCCACCCAATTCGCTGCATTCTGCGCGCTTCGCGACGAGCTCCTGCGCGTAGTTCTCGCCGAAGTCCGTCGCACCTGCGGCCGCAGCCTCGCGCACGGCGGACGCAGGATGCGTCTTGCTCACCGCGATGATCGTGACCTCGCTCGGTGCACGTCCCGCTCGTTCGCACGCGGCATCGACACGCGCGCGCACATCGCGCCAGCGCTCGGCGATCGTGCTCATGCCGGAATCCCGGCCGCGAGCTTCGCACTCGGCGCACCGACCGCACGCAGCGCCTCGAGCACCTCGACGAGCGGCAAGCCGATCACGTTCGTCACCGAGCCTCGCACTTCGCGCACGAGCGCCGCACCGATGCCTTGGACCGCATATGCACCGGCCTTACCACGCCACTCGCCGCTCGCCACGTAGTCGGCGATCTGCTGGGCATCGAGATCGATGACGACGACATCGCTCGAGACGATGCCGTCGCGCCGCAGCGGCTCGTCGTGCGGACCGTCGCCGATGATCGTGAACGCGGTGATCACCTGATGGACACGCCCGGCGAGCTGGCCCAGCATCCCCGCGGCTTCGTCCGGCGTCGCCGCCTTCGCGAGGATCTTGCCATCGATCGTGACGGTCGTGTCGGCCGCGAGCACCCATTGCCCGGGGCGCCGCTTCACCGCAATCGCCTTGGCTTTCGCGATCCGCGCGACATACGCGGACGGATCCTCGTCGGGTGTCGGCTCCTCGTCGACATCCGCAGGATGCACCTCGAGCGGTACGCCGACGCGCTCGAGTAGCTCTCGACGGCGTGGTGACGCCGACGCCAGCAGCAGGGGCAGCATTGCTACATCGGCGGCTTGAGCGACTTCACCTTGGTCGTCTGGAAGTTCATCTCGACCGAGATGCCGTCGACGAAGCGGGGCTTGCCGTTCTTCATCGCTTCGCTGCACTGAGCGGTGCCGCCCTCGCCATCCTTGATGACGGTGCCGTCGCCGTCGATGCAGACGTCGACCGACTTGTTGTCGTCGTTCGGGTTCGAGTCGCAGAACGCCTCGAGACCGTCGCCATCGACGTCGATATCAGGCGTGCGGCAGCCCGAGTACTTCTTGAGCACGTCCGCATTCGCCTTCGGAAGCGCGAGCAGCGGGCCGAGGAGGTTCGCGAACGTCGCGTCGAGCAGCGAGTTCTCCGGGGTCAGGCCGATATCTTTAACGTCGAGGCCACGGATCGTGTCAGCGGTCTTCGCGTCGATGACGCCGCCGAGGCGGCCCGTCATCGTCGTGGCGTCAGAGCCGAGCTTTGCGTCGATGGTCGCCCCGGTAATACGCAGGTCCAAGTTGAGACCTTGATACACTGGAATCTGCACGCTGAAGATCGAAGGGCCAGCCACCAACTGGTTGGCCGCGTCGACCGTGCCGTCCTTGAAGGAGATCTTGGGCGCGCCGCCGTCCAACGACAAGGGGTCGAGCTTGAGGTCCTGCGTGCCGTCGTACGGGCTGCACGCTGTCGCGTTGCCCGAGGCGTCCTCGCTACGGTCGGCGACGCCGTCGCAGTCGTTGTCGAGACCGTCGTGGCAAATCTCGGCGGCGCCCTTCTTGATCATCGCGTTGTGATCGTCGCAGTCGCCCTGCGCGACGGATTGGCCATCCTGATCGACGTCCGCCGTGTCGGTGGTGTTCGGCTGGTTCTGATCGTTTTCGTCGGCCATGCCATCGCAGTCGTTGTCGATGCCGTCACTGGCGATCTCCGGCATGCCTGTGCGAATCGACGCGACGTTGTCGTTGCAGTCGCCTCCGTCGATGTACGCCTTCTTGCCGTCGTTGTCTTTGTCGGTCGTGTAGTCGGCGAGGTAGAGAGCGAACTTCACGCACTCGTCCTTCGCGACGGTCTGAAAGTCGAAGAACTCGATCGGGATCAGGATGTCGTAGTTCTTGAACGAGTCATCGATCGCGCTCTGCGCGAGCGACGACACCGCGGCGAGCTTGTTGTCCGGCTTGCCGTCCTTATCGAGATCGAAGCCGTCCTCGACGCTACCGATCGCGAGCTTGGAGATGACCTGAGGGAACGTCCCCGCAAAAGGCGTAATCGATTCGCCCATGCACTCGGGCTTTGGCGTGAACAGCTCGTCGCCACCCGATTCCCCGCCACACGCGCTCGCGAACAGAACACAAAGCAATAGCTTCTTCATGGGGTACCCTCGGGCCGGACTTGAGCACGACGCAAACAGCCCGGTCAATGACCTTTCTCAACGCCGCACTCGCCGTGGTCGCCGTCACGGTCCTCTCGGGTCACGTGGCCCCATCGGTCGATGACAACAACCGGTACTTGAAGGTCACGCCGCTGCGCAACGGCGTCCGATTGGCCTATACGGTGTTCTTCGGCGAGATCCCCGGGGCTTCCGAGCGCCGGTCTATCGATACGAACCGCGACGGCCGCATCGACGACGATGAGGCCAACCGGTTCGCGGCCAAGCTGGGGACAGAAGTCTCCGCCGCCATCGATATCGAAGTGGATGGGGCGGCACAACGAATAATTTGGGACTTGGTGTCCGCCGGCATGGGCAGCGACGCGGTGAATGCCGGCTCGTTCTCGATCGACCTCGTCGCGTTCGCCTGCGGCAGCACCGCCGGCAGCCACAAGATTCTCGTTCGCGACCAGTTCCGCATTCCCCGCCCTGGCGAGACCGAGGTCAAGGTGGAGGACAGCCCCGGCGTCACGATCCAGCGCGCGCACGTCGGCCCGGCCGACGATCCAAGCCATGACTTCCGCTTCGCCGGACCCGGCGGTCCGCTCTCCGACGACGGCCTCGAGCTCGAGTTCTCCGCCACCGACAAGACCCCGACCGTGCCGCCCGGCAAATGCACGGCCTCCGCGGCGGCCGCGACGTCCGCTCGCAGCGGTGGCTGGTGGCGCTGGCTCGTCATCGGCGCGGCATTCGCGGTCGTGCTCGGCGTAGCGTTCGTGTTGTGGCGGCGGCGGCAAACGTGAACCTGTCGTCCTGGCGCGTCCACGGCGCCGTGATGGCGGCGCTCGTGCTCGCGGTCTGCATCGTGACGATCCTCGTTGGCGAGCGCATCGGCGTGAACGGCGGCCAGGGCTGGGACGGCATCGGCTACACGCAATGGGCGCAGGACTTCGACACCAACGTCCTCCACACCGGGCTCACGAAGTACCACACGCAGCGGATCCTGCCGTCAGCTACCGTGTACTACGCACTGCGCGCGCTCGGCGTCACGCGCACCGTGCCGCACGTGATCAGCGCATTCCTCGTGCTCAACACACTGCTGCTCACGCTCGGCGCGGTGATCTGGGCACATCTCGGCGAAGTCATGAAGTGGCCGCGCGCGGCAGTGTGGGCCGGTTTCATCGCGCTGTTTGGTTCATTCGCGAACCTGCGCCACGCGCTCTACTACCCGACGCTCACTGATCCGACCGCGTTCGTGATGGGCCTCGCAATGACGTGGGCGTATCTGACCAAGCGCCCGGTCGTGCTGGGGCTCGTCGCGCTGCTCTCGACCGTGACATGGCCCGCGCTGCCGCCGATCGCGATCGCGCTACTCGTACTGCCACGCGCCGACGCGATGATCGATCCCGAAACGCGCTGGCAGCGCGTACAGCGGCTCGTCGCGCTCAGCGCCGCGCTCGCGCTGGCCGGCGTGTTTCTGTGGACCGCACGCATATACCTGCTCCATCCGGTGCCCGGCGTCGGCGACGAAAAGTTCGCGGCGTGGGTCCGTCGCGATCTGCTCGTACTCACCGTGCCCGGCTTGATCATCATGCTCGGCGGCGGCTGGTACCTGCTGCTGCGCCAGGGGCAGCTCTGGAATCCGACAGGCTACGTCCGTCAGCTGCGCGTGCGCCGGACCTTGATCGCGATCGCCGCCGCTGGTGCGATCGTCGCGCTGCGCGCCGTGTGGATCACCAAGACCGGCACACACGGCGAAGGCCCGACGTGGGCACAGTTCAAGTGCGAGCACACGCTCGCAGCGATCCGCGGCCCGCTGTGGGGCATCGTCCATCACGTCGTTTATTTCGGGCCGATCATCCTCGTCGCGACGATCGCGTGGCGGCGCATCGCGGCGCTCGGCGCGTCGTGGGGACCATCGGCGGTGCTCGCGCTCGCACTCGCACTCGCGTTCGCAGCCGGCTCGAACTCGCGGCAGTGGAATCACCTGGTGCCGTTCATCGTCGCCGCGACGATCGCGGTCACCCACGAGCTGTGGACCACGCGCAGAGTCGTCGAGTTTGCGGCACTGACGCTCGCGTGGTCGAAGTTGTGGCTCGTGATCGGCTACGACAAGCACGACAACTGGCTGACGTTCCCGAACCAGCGCTACTTCATGAATCAGGGACCGTACGCGAACGACACGATGTACCTCGTGCACCTGATCGCGTGCGCGGTCACCACGGGGCTGCTCTACGTACTGCTGTTCCGATCACAGAGCGCTGTACAGGCTCACGGTGGTGCCGTCGGCGGTCACGAGCCGTAGCTCGGTGGACGCCTCCGCGAGCGACAGCCCGGCGTCCACGCCGTCGTTGTAGCTCGCGATGTCGACGAGGATCTCGAAGTTCGACGGATCGCCGATGCACCCGCTGACCTGCTCGGCGCCTGCGCGACTCGCGCACGGATTTTCGTCCGCCAACAAGACCGCGACGTCCGCGGTGACGTGATCGCTCGCCGCATCGTACGTCCAGTGCGCGCTATTCGCAGCGACCGGCGTGTGATCGCAGTAGACGAGTGCCGATGCGTCGGGATTGATCCACGCGTGATCGGAGCCACCGTACTCCCACGCGAGCAGCGGGATCACCGGGCGTTGTTCGGTGCCACACAACGCGAGCAGCCACTGCGCGTCGGCGTCGGCGGATACCTGATCGACGGTCAGCGCGTTGATGTCTCCTGCGCTGCCGGGATGCGCCGCCTTGTACGCGAGGATGCGCGCACGAATGTCGTCGGGGTTCATCGGGTCGTCGTCGCCGCTAGACGTTTGCGCGCCACAGCCGACCGCGAGCAGTGCCACCAGGATTTGCGTCCGCATGCATGCGACCCTAGAGCATCGAGATGAAGCCTCGATGAAGCGCTACATGCAGACGGCGCAATTCGGCAGCGTCGAGTCGCAACCATCGGCAACGCTGCAGCCCGTCGGGCACGTCACGGTGCCGGGGTTTTGCGGGCAAAACGCGATCGCCGCGCAGGTGACGTCGCACTGACACGACGCTGCACAGTCGACGCTGCCCTTGCAGCTGTCCATGCCGCTGCAGTCGACGTTGCACTTGCCGGCGCCGCAGTGATTCGTGAAGCCGCAGCTGTTCAGGCCCGAGCACGTGATGTTGCAGTTCGTCGAGTTGTTGCAATGACTGACTGCCGGGCATGCATCCGGGCCCGAACAGTTGAGCGTGCAGGGCCCAGCGCCGCACTCGACACCGAAATAGCACGCGTGATCACCGACGCAGTTCACGGTGCACGACGATGCGCTGCCACACATGATGTCGGCCTTGCACGATTGAAAGCCCGTGCATGTGATGACGCATGGAATGCCGGGCGGGCACACGATCGTAGTGAGCGCGTCGCCGTCGATGTGGCACTCGTTGTTCGCGCAGCCGCCGTTGCACTCGGTCGGGCACACGAACGGCACGTCGCCGGTCGGGCCGTCGGTCACGAGCGCATCGGTATCGGCATCGTCGCCACTGCCGCCGGTGTCACCCCGCGCCGACGCATCTTGCTGGCGCTCCTCGTATCCGAAGCGGCCGCATGCCGCCAACGCACACGCGGCGATCGCGACGAGCACACCCCGAGACAGCACTACTTCCAGACTATCACGCGCTACAGCTTCTTGAAGTAGTCGCCGACCAGCTCGAAGTCGTGGATGAAGTCCTCTTTCGCGAGCCGTCGCAGCTCGTCGTCGGGTGCGCGTAACACCGACGCCGGATGCACGGTAGCGAACGTCCACCTAGCGATGCCTGTCCCTTCGATCACGTGACCGCGTTCTTTCGTCACGCGAAAGCTCGCTCCGAGCAGCGCCTGTGCAGCCGTTGCGCCGAGTAAGACGACAATGTCGGGCTCGACCACCTCGAGCTCGCTGCGCAGCCACGGTTTGCACGCCGCGATCTCGTAGCGCGTCGGCTTGTCGTGTAACCGACGCTTACCCCGCTGCGTGTACTTGAAGTGCTTCACCGCGTTCGTGACGTAGACCTCGTCCCGCGGAATGCCGCCGAGCGCG
>DASUFX010000009.1:0-22504 GCA_036274355.1 Kofleriaceae bacterium
GCGAACGTGCCGACGTTCTCCATCGTCATCGTCGGCATGTGCACCTTGCCACCGGCGCTGGTGATGCTCGCGACCGTTGCCGCGACGTTGTCGACGCCGACATAGCCGAGCCAGCTCGGCGGCTGGTGCTCGTTCGCATCCATTTGCCGGATGCCGCCGATCATCTCGTCGCCGGCAGTGATGTGCGTGTACGGGCCGTTCGCGCTCGCGTCGAACTTCCAGTTGAAGATCTCGCCGTAGAACCTCTTCGAGGCTGCGAGGTCCTTCGTGCTGAGGTCGTGCCAGACAAAGCGGTGTTTGTTCATGCGCCGACGCTACACGGGAGTGCGCGGCCACGCCTGCGCGTGACTACGTCATGCGGACGTCCTCGTACCGGGAGCGCGCCATCGCGCCGCTGCTTGCATGTGTTGGTCGGAATGAAGGTGTTGTGTGTCCACCCGAGCGGCCTCATGTACAACGAGATCTTCCTTCGCCTCGAGCCGCTCGGGGTGGAGCTTGTTGCCGCGGCTGTGCGCGCAGCCGGGCACGACGTGCGCCTGTTGGATCTGCAGGCAGCGACGCACGCTGACTACTTCCGCACCGTCGACGAGTTTCGCCCCGATGCCGTGCTCATCGGGATGAACTATCTCGCGAACGTCCCGGAGGTCGTCGACCTTTGCAAGGCGACCAAGGCGCGCTATCCGCGCACGCTGACGTGCGTCGGTGGCCACAGCGCGTCGTTCACGGCCCGCGAGTTGATCAAGCACGGCGCTGGCGCGATCGACTGCGTCGCGCGTGGTGAAGGCGAAGAGATCGCACCTCGGCTGCTCGAGGCGTGGCGCGATGACCCGGCCAAGCTCCATTTGCTCGACGGCATCGTCACCGCGGCAGGCGAGGGGCCGCCACCCAAGAAGATCCATTCGCTCGACACGCTGCGGCCGGCGCGCGACCTGTTGCCGAATCGCAAGAAGTACTTCATCGGCGTGCTCGATCCTGCGGCCTCGATCGAATTCTCGCGCGGTTGCCCATGGGACTGCGCGTTCTGTAGCGCGTGGACGTTCTACGGCCGCAGCTATCGCCAGATCGATCCCGAGCTGTGCGCCGAGGATCTCGCGAGCATTCGCGAGCCCGGCGTGTTCATCGTCGACGACGTCGCATTCATTCACGCAGACCATGGCAACGCGATCGCAGACGCGCTCGAGCGTCGCCGCATTCGCAAACGCTTCTATCTCGAGACGCGCGGCGACGTGCTCATGCGCAACAAGGACGTGTTCGCACGCTGGAAACGGCTCGGGCTCGAGTACATGTTTCTCGGCATCGAGGCGATCGACGCCGAGGGCCTCAAGGCGTTTCGCAAGCGCGTCTCGATCGACAAGAACTTCGAGGCGCTCGAATGCGCTCGCTCGCTCGGCATCACCGTCGCGATCAACATCATCGCGGATCCCGACTGGGACGCAGCGCGCTTTGCGGTGATTCGCGAGTGGGCCCTGTCCGTGCCAGAGATCGTGAACATTTCGGTCAACACGCCGTACCCCGGCACCGAGACGTTTGCGTCGAGTGCGCGCGTGCTGACGACGCGTGACTATCGGCTCTTCGACATCCAGCACGCTGTGCTCCCCACTCGCTTGCCGCTGCCGATGTTCTACGCCGAGCTCGTGAAGACGCAACAGGTGCTCAACCGCAAGCATCTCGGCCTCTCCGCACTCGCTTCGACCGCCGCGATCTCGGCGCGCCTGCTCCTGAAGGGGCAGACGAACTTCATCAAGATGCTGTGGAAGTTCAACTCGGTCTACAACCCGGAACGTCAGCTCGCGGACCACGCGCGTCCGGTCAAGTACGAGATGGATCTGCCGATGTCGACGAGCGCGGCACATCCGGCTCGTCCGCGACATCGGTTGTTCGTGCTGCAACCGGGCTAACGCGAGCGACGGCGCTCGATGCTGAACTTGTAGGCGGCGCAGCCAGGCGATGCCCAGACCAGCGCATGCCCCATCGCCTTCGCGATGTAGATCTCGCCGAAGATCTGATAGCCCATTCGTTCGGTCGAACGAAGCGACTGAAAGTTCGTCGAGCGCACATACGAGATGAGGCCGCGGTATCCGCGCTCCGCGTAGGCGTAGAGCGCCCGGCTCATACCGATCCCATGCAGTCGCTTTCCGCGGTGCGACCTGAGCGTGTAGCCCTTGTACATGTACATCCACGCGCGATCGAAGTGGAGGTCGAGGGTGTCCGAGAACTGCGAGGGGTGATTCGAGTACCAACCAAACGAGACCAGCGTCGGGCCATCGAAGATGCCGTAGCACTCATCGCCTCGTGCCAGCGCCTCCTCGACGAATTCGACGCTTACCTCTTCGGCCACTTCGGGGTTCGATGCTGCGGCGAGCAGCTCCTGACGTGTCGCGAACCGAGTCTGCAAGTCGCCGGCATCGAGCAAGCCTTTGTCGATCCCATCGGCTGTGGCCGTCATCCCTTTGATCAGTTGAAAGGGCACGAGCCGGTTCACGATCCGGTGCTGGAGCTCGTGAAGCGCCGCCCGCCGTCCAAAGCTGCTCGCGATTTCGCTCGTGTGTTTCAACATCGCTCGCACCGGGGCAAGGACTGCGGCCGGATGCTCGTCGCTGCGAGAAGTCCTCATGTGCCGCGAGAGCAGCAAGAAGATGGCCATCAGCGACCACGCATTACCAAGGTCTTATCGTGCTGCGTCGGTTCCAATGGAGCGCCGACGCGCGTGGCGTGCCGACGGTCATCCACGAGCGATCGACGAGCGGCTCGAGACGTGATCGAAAGTAGAGCGCCCCCGCCGCGATGCCGCGACATCCCAGCCGACGGCGATCGCAACGCCGAGCGCGTATGCGACGAGGTCCCACGGATCGAACGTCGAGCCGATCAAGAGCTCCCCGGCCGGCGAACGCGCGTGCCAGCCGATCTGCACGAGCTCGATCGCGACGGCCACGGCAAACGTCATGGTGGCGCGCACCGTGCGCCGCGTGCGCCACGCCGCACCGAGCGCCGCGTACACGAGCATCGTGGCGGCGACGTCGCCGACATGGCCGCGCACGATCGCGCGACCGGGGCCGCGATACACGAGCACGGCGATCCCGAGCGCGATGGCTGCGGCGCCGAGCCAGGCGAACCGTCGTCTCATGCAGATGCAACGCGCGACGACCGCGGCTTCGTCCATCGCGTGACCACCGATCGCGAAAGTGTTGGCGAAATAATTCGTCGGTGCGACGCCGTGCGACGCGTGCGACGTCGAGCGACCGCGCGTACAGACACGGTAACGTCGGCTCGATGTCGAGCTCTCGTCGTACGCTCACGCGCCGTGACTGGCTTCGCGGTGCCCTGGCTACATCTGCACTGGCTGCCTGCGGTGGCGGCCGATCGTCGTCACCCAAACCGTCGACGCCAACGGAGACCAAGGTGCAACCGAAGCGCATCCTGATTCTCGGCGGCACCGGGTTTCTCGGCCCGAAGACGATCGACGCCGCGCTCGCACGCGGTCACTCGATCACGATCTTCAATCGTGGCAAGCGCGAGAAGATTCAGCCGCTCGAGCAGAAGGTCGACCATCTGTTCGGCAACCGCGACCCGAAGCTGCCCGCCGACGAGGCGAATCCAGACGGCAGTCCGGTCGGCCTCACGCAGCTCGAGGGCAAGACGTGGGATGTCGTGATCGACAACTCCGGGTACTTCCCGCGCCATGTCGAGGCGTCGGCGAAGCTGCTCGCGGCGAACGCCGAGCGCTACATCTATATCTCGAGTATCTCGTGCTACGCCGAGCCGTATCCGCCCGCCGGCGGCGACGAAACCATGCCGCTCGCCGAGCTCAAGGATCCAACCGTCGAGACGATGGGCGATCAGTTCGAGAACTACGGTGGCCTCAAGGTTCTGTGCGAGCGCGCCGCGAGCGCGGCGTTCGGCGCCGAGCGCACGGCGATCGTTCGGCCGGGCTATATCGTCGGTCCCGGCGATCCGACCGATCGCTTCACGTACTGGCCCGCGCGCATCGCAGCCGGCGGTGACGTGCTCGCGCCGGGCTCGCCCGATGATCCGCTGCAATGGATCGACGTGCGCGATCTCGCCGCGTGGCTCGTCTTGCTCGCGGAACGCGGCACGTCAGGCACGTTCAACGCCGTCGGTCCCGAAACGCCCGCGCGCTGGGGAACCGTCCTCGACACGTGCGTGACCGCATCGGGCAACAAGGCGAAGCTGACGTGGGTGCCGGTCGACTGGCTCGACAAGCACGGGATGGGCGGCGATGAATCGTTCCCGATCTGGGCTCCGGCGGTCGGCAAGACGGCCGGCTTTCATCGCTGGAAGAATGCGCGTGCGCGCGAGGCCGGCCTGACCTTCCATTCGATCGACGACACCGTGAGGTCGCTGCTCGCGTGGTTCCCGACCGAGCTCGAACGACGCGCTCGCGTCACGCGCGAGCTCACCGCGGCGGCGGAGGCGAAAGGCCAACCGCCGCCGAAGCTCGCTGATCCGACGGTGTGGCGGGCAGGGCCGCCGCGCGAGCGCGAAGCCGAGCTACTCGCCGAGTTCGCGAAGCGCTAACGTTCCGTCGGTTTCAGCTGGTCGAGCAGGAACGCGAAGATGTGGGTCCGCAGATCGATCTGCTCGCTCATCGAGCTGCCGACGCCATGGCCCGCGTTCGACGAGGTGCGCAGCAGGATGGGCGCCTTGGCGGTCTGGGCAGCCTGGAGCCGCGCGGTCATCTTGCGCGAGTGCCAGGGCGGAACACGCGGGTCGTGGTCGCCGGTCGTCATCAGGATCGCCGGATAGGATGTCTTCGCGACGTGGTGATACGGCGAGTACGCGAGCAGCGCCGTGAACTGTGCCTCGTCCTTCACCGTGCCGAACTCGGTCACGTTGTACTCGCCATTCGTCGATTCTTCGGCGCGCACCGAGTCGAAGATCGCGACTTCCGCGACGACGGCTTTCATCAGCTCGGGGTGCTGGACGAACGTTGCGCCCATCAGCAGGCCGCCGTTCGAACCGCCGATGATCCCGAGCCGCGGTGTCGACGTGTACTTGTTCGCGATCAGCGCCTGAAGCACGGCCGCGAAGTCGTCGAACACGTTCTGCTTCGCGGTCAGCATGCCGGCGCGATGCCACGCCTGGCCGAACTCGCCACCGCCACGCAGGTTCGTTTCGACGAAACAGAACCCGCGCGTGAGCATCGGCGCGATCCAGGTCGCGAAGTACGGCGTCTGGCTGATGTTGTATCCGCCGTAGCCGGTCGCGATACACGGCGTCGAACCATCCTGCTTCGCGCCTTTGGGCCAGATCACCGTGTACGGGATCTTGGTGCCGTCCTTCGAGGTCGCCAGCTCGCGCCGCGCTTCGAAGCCCGATAGGTCCACCGGCGACTTCGGCGAGATGGCCGGAACGATCTTCGCCGCGCCGGTCTTGGTGTCGAACCGGTACCACGCGAACGGCATCGTGAACGAGGTCGAGCCGACGAGCCCGCCGTGTTTTAGCAACACCGGCTTACCCACCGACGACACCGGCGGCAGTGCCGGCGACTTCGCTGCTTTGCCCGCCCGCGTGAATGCGCGCAGCTCCATCGGTCCGCCGACCAGGTACAGCAGGTAGATGCGGTCACCGCCATCGGTGACGCCCGTGTCGGACTGGAAGAATTCGGTGAGGATCGAGTCCTTGCCTTCCGCGATCACGACCTTGCCCTCGGCCGCCGACTTCGCGTTCGCCGGGATCGACAGCACCTTGCCGTTCGGCGCGTCCTTGATCGAGACAGCCCACAGATCGTCGGTCGTGCCGAAACCGAGATAGGTGATGCCGTCCTTCCAATCGTCGAGCTGACGCCACGTGCCCTTCGCATCGCGCAGGTAGTGGCGGAACTCGCCGCCGTCGCCGTTCTGGATCTTCGCGAGCACGCGACCCTTCTTGTCGGTCTCGAGCACGAGCTCTGCGATCTTCGGGAAGTCCTTGCCGAGCTCGTAGTGATCCTTTTCGAGCGGCGTGCCGAGCTGGTGGAACCATGCCTGCATCCAGAAGTCCGCTTCGCCGTCCGGCTTCTCGCCCTTCGCCGGGTAGCGCGTGTAATAGATGCCCTTGCCGTCTGGCGTCCATGCAGCGTCGCCGCCGCCAGTGCCGCGATTGACATTCGGGATGACGACGTCGACCTCTTTGCCGCCGCGGTCGAAGATGTGCAGGTCGCCCTTCTCCGAGCCGAGCTCCGAGATCGAGACTGCGACTTTCGAGCCGTCCGGCGACGGTTCCATCCAGTCGATCGAGCGGTGTGCGTTACCGCCGGCGGTTGGATCGACGACGACCTTCGCGTCCGCCACCTTCTCCGGATCGTCGAATACGATCAGCTCGCCCTGTTCCTTGTCCGGCTGCTTGCGAAACCCGTAGATGTGCGAGCCGGCAACACGAAACCCGCCGTACTGCGTGATCGGCGCCTTCATGATCGCGGTGATCTCGTTGCGGAGCGTCTCGACCTCGGGAAGCTTGTCGAGGATGCCGCGCGCGTACACGTTCTGCGCGTCGGACCACTTCTTCACCGCGGCATCGTCGGCTTCGAGCCAGCGATACGGATCTTCGACGGTGACGCCATGAAGCACGTCCTTCACGACGCGCACCTCCGCGACGGGCGGGCCGTTCAGCGTCGACGGTTTCGGCGCCTCCTGTACGGCAGGCATTGGTTCGGGCTGGCGCTCGGCCGGAGCCTGCGCTGTCGGTTGAGGTGTTGGCTTCGAACCACCACACGCGGCAACGACGACGAGAAGTGCACGTTTCATAGCCCGAGTCGTAGCACTCGGTGGCTGCGACCCGCTAGGCGGACTGCAACGCGCGCCAGCTCTTGGCACTCTTTATGTCGAGCGACGAAGCGATCGACTCGAGCGCTGCAATCTCTTCGCGGCTCTGCGCGCGGCCGATGCCGAGAAAGCTCCCGGCCGCGTCGGCGACGTCCTTGCAGAGCAAGAGCAGCATCTGCAGATCGTCGGCGTCGATATCGGTGTGCGTTTTATCTTTCGCGAGGTAGTTGAGGAGCGCGATGCCAGTCTCGAGCTGCGCCTCGGTCGGCCGCGTTGTCAGCCAGCGCTCGAGGACCGCATCACCACCACCTGCCAGCCAACCCATCTCGTTGGCCGCGTGGAAGATGGATTCGCGCTCGGCTTTCTGAACCTTGCCGTCGGCCCACGCCACGTAAACGAGTGGTAGCAGGCCGACGACTTTGGCTGCACTCTTGTCGACACCGAGCTCTTTGAGCGTTGCCTCGAGGTCCATGGCAGTATGGTGCCATGAGACGGGTTGTCGCGATGCTGACGTGGCTCGCGTTCGCGGCATGTGATCGTTCGGCGCCGGCGCCGGCCCAACCACCGTCATCGCAGCCCGCCACCGGTTCCGCCGCCGCGGTCGTACCGGCCGACGCGGCGCTCGCGCAGATGCCCGTTGATGCCGAGGTGCTCGCGCAGCCGAACCGTCCACTGACGGCGGGCGAGATCGCGATGCTCGAGCCGATCTTCAAGGACAGCCTCGACTACAAGGCCGTGCGCGTCATCAACAACTCGTTCCCGTTCCAGCCCGAGAACGTCTACATGACGCCGCGCGGTCACGTGTACGCGCCCGGCGGGCTGTGGCAAGACGACTTCTCGATCGGGGTTCTCCATCGCGCCGTGTTCGTGCACGAGATGACGCATGTCTGGCAGTACGCGAATGGGATGGACCTGATCGCCCAGAGCCTCGTCGAGTTCAGCAAGAATCGCGGCGACTACGAGAAGGCGTACGCCTACGACCTCGATGCGGCGCGCGACCTCACCGACTACGGCCTGGAGCAACAGGCGAGCATCGTCGAGGATTACTTCATGATCACGAGCGAGCTCACCGAGCCGCTGCGGATCAAGAATCGCGGTTTGACGCACCAGCAGCGCGACACGCTCTACGCGGCGGTGCTGAAGCAGCTCATCACGAACCCGCGCTACGCCCGCAACCTCGACGCAAAGCAGATCGCGGCACAGCACGCGGCGACGTCGGAGAAGACGAAGCCGGGTCCGGCGGCGTGCAAGGAGTCCGAGGCCGAGCACGGCACCGCGCACATGTGCAGCTGGCGGTTCGAGCCCACCGCGAAGCACTAGCGCGATCAGCGCATCGCGACGTGTTATGACGCCCGCGTGGACCTCGATCTCGATATGTACTGGTGCGCGGTCAAGGGCGCGGTCAGTCCCGTGGAGCTCGTGCCACGTCTATACGGTCCGCACGCGACCGTGCGTGCCCCCACCGCCGACGAGACGGTACTCGGCCGCACAGACGGTGAGCGCAAGAAGCGCGTCGCCTCGTGGTTCACGAAGGGCGAGTGGACATTCTTTCTGTCGCCGCGCGACATCTTCTCGGTCGAGAAGCAGTTACCCGAGTGCGAGGTTCTGACACTCCACTGCGACGCCAGGAACGAGTGGACATCCATCGCGCACTGGGTGAACGGTGTGAGCGACTGGTCGGCGTACGGCTCCGACGAGGACGAGTGGGTGCGCGTCGAAGGCGAGCTGCCGGCGTCCGTCGCGAAGTATGGTTCCATGACTGAGCCCGATCGGGTGTCCGTGCCGATCAAGATCGGCGCCGAGCTCACCGGGTTTCGGCACGACAAGCATGCACGCCCGCGCGGCTTTCAGATCGTCGACATCCAGCCGCCGCGCACGCTGATCCAGGTCGATGGGACGTCGGTGACGAACCCGACGCTGAGTCAGGTCGAGGCGGCCGTCGAGACGTACCTGACGGCCGCCGCGCCACTGGTGTTGACAGTTGGCGACGGAGAGGCCGCCGCGACACTCACCACACGGCGTGTCGATGAGAAAGTGCACTCGATCGAGCACCAGCAGCGCAGCCATCGCAGCGTTGCTCGTGTGTCCTGGGGCAAGCGACCGATCGATGCCCTCGACGTACGACGCTGCTTCCGGACGTTCTACGACGAAGGCGAAACGTCAGATCATTGCTCGTGGTCACCCGTCGCCTGATGTTTCGCATTCAACTGCGTCAGCGCGGCACGCACTTCCTCGCGGATCGCTCGGCGGAGCGCTGGACTGATCTCGCTCGTGGTGGCGTGCTCCTCACCGTTCCCCGTCAGTGACGTCTGCTCCCGCTGCGTCTTCGCCCGGCGTAGCCGCTCCCCACCGCGCCGCATATCCTCACGAAGCTCGCGCGTTTCCTCGGAGTCAGCGCGGCCTAGCTCGGCATGGACTCTCGATGCTTCGGAGCGTTGACGTGCGAGCTCTTGGCTCTCACGCAGGTGTTCGGCTTCTGCGCGGAGTTGTTCCGCCAGCACGCGCCCTTCCTCGAGCTTGCGCTCGAGCGCGCCGGCTTTCTTGATCATCTCGTCACGTTGAAGGCGCGCTTCGTCAGCCTCGCCCCGACCGCGTTCGGCGGTCGCACGTCGGCGCTCGGCTGTCTGACGCCCTGCTTCCGCCGTCCGGCGCGTCGACTCGGCGCGCTTGCGCGTGGTCTCCGAGTTACGCCGAGGTACGCGTTTTCTTCCGTCCGCACGAGCAGCAGGCATCGGTTCTCTCCCAAAGCAGCCGATCCGAACTGTGGCAGGTCCGGTGAACCGAGCACCCACGAAGTAACGCGGAGGTGGCGGCAGATAGCGAGCGCTTTTGCACCGCTCCCGCCGAGCGGTAGTCTCGCGAGCCTCAGGGGCCGGTGCGAATCACCCCGCCGTGCACGGCTTGGATCAGGTTGCCGTTCGCATCGTAGATGTTCACGGTCGCCGCGCCGGTGAGTCGAATCGAGATCGTGACGCGATCGGGATCGGGCGGCGTAACATCGCCCGGCCGCTCGGGGTCGGGCGGGGTTTGCTCGCCCGGCCGGTCGGGGTCGGGCGGGGCTTGTTCGCCGGGCGCCAACCGCGCGAGCGAGGTCCCGGCGCGATCGCGGAGCGAGACATTCCACGATCCCGCGCCGCCCTTCATCGTCGCGATGGTCGTGCTCGTGAAGCCCTGACAGCTCATGTGCGGATCGCCAGAAGCCACGCGGCCCAGGAGTTGCCCGCTGCCGTCGAGGTACTCGGAGATCCGCAAGAGGTCCGATACCGGTCTGAACTGGAGCTGAAGTAGCGGCGGTAGGATATCCGGGTTGTCGATCAGATCAGGGTTGTCGACCAGGAAGGGGGCGACGAGGTCGGGGTTATCGATCAGCTGATAGGTGACACCCGTGGTTCGCCCAACGTTGTTGAGCGCGTTGACCTGACCTTCTGTCAGGCCTTGCTCTTGGGTTCCAAGGCGCGAGGCGTCCTCGTCGACACATCCGCCGACAGCGATCACGACAAACATCCATCCCTTCATGCGCTCTCCTTCATGTTCAACAGGCGATCTGGTTGCATCGAGTGGACGACATCGCCGATCGCCGCGACGAGTCGCTGGATATCGCTGGTCGTATGGCAGCGCGTGATCGTCAGGCGAATGCCGCCCGCATCGCGCGGCACCGCAGGGAACGCGACGGGGTTGACGAGGAAGCCGAGGTCGAGCAGGCGCGCCGTCGCTTCGATCGCGTCGTCGGCAGTGCCGAGCACGACGTACTGGACCGGAGTCGGCTCGCCATCGATCTTGACGGCGCGTGGCCCCACGATCGGATGCGACGTGACGAGTGCGCGCGCGAACGCCCTGCGATCGCGGTGAGTGGCTTGCAGCGAAAAGATCTCATCGCCGAGATGAATGCGCGCGCTCGCACAGATGGCGCCGAGCACCGGAGGCGGCAGCTGGATGCTGAACATGAGCGAGGGGCCGAGGTTCTCGATCCGATGTTTGGTCGCGACGTCGGGCACGGCGAGGACTCCGCCGGCGCAACCAAATCCTTTGCTGAGCGAGGTCGCGATCACGGTGCGCTCGCGTGGCAGCGGCGCATCGATCAGCGAACCGGCGCCGTGCGTACCGCACCAGCTCATGCCATGCGCGTCATCGAGGTACGCGTACAGCTGCGGGTATCGCGCCATGAGCTCGGACAGCCCGGCGATCGGCAAGCGGTCGCCGAACATGCTGTAGATGCCGTCGGCGCAGTACCAGATGTGGTGCGCATCGTTCGCGACTGCTTCCTTGATCGCGGCCTCGAGCGCATCGAGATCCGAGTGAGCGACGGGCACGCGCGCCCGCCGAGCACCGAGTGCCGCGACGGCGGTTTGCACGCTGTGATGGACCTGCCGGTCGAGCAATACGACGTCGCGTGCGCCGACGAGGATCGGTAGTGCCGCGCCGTGCGCGAGCGTCGTCGACCCGGCGAGCACGACGGGACGCCCGAAAATCGCAGCGAGTAGCTCCTCGGCTTCGGCATACAGCGCACTCGTCACGAAACAGCGCGATGCACTGAACGACACACCGAAGCGATCGATGGCGGCCTTCGCGCGCTGCGCGAGTCGCTCGTCGCGCTCGAGCCCGAGGTAACTGCATGTCGCGAACGAAACGACGTCGCCTTCGGGCTCGAGTCGAAGGGTCCTGCCGTTGCGATCGCGCTCGCGCGCGACGCGGTGGGTCACGCCCGCGGCTCGACCGCGCGCCATCGTTGCCTCGAGCTCGGGATGCATCGCCTATCCGTAAGACAGGACGAACGGAGTCGACTGTGCAGACAAAACGCCGGCTACGGCACTTCGTGCTGGTCGAGCCACTGCGCCACGTCGGCACGCGCACTTGCGGCACCCGGGCCGGCTTCTGCATAGCCAGCTTGCGCGGCCTTCGCGAGGCTCGTTGCACGCGCGCGATCTCCGCCGGGCAGGGACCACAAGGTCCGCGCCAACGCGAATCGGGTGCTCGCGAGATCCGGCGCACTCTTGTCCTTGGGCTCCTGGACGCGCAGTGCGCGCTCGAGTGTTTTGACCGCGTCGGTGAGCGCGCCCGAGGCAAGCTGCTGCTGGCCGATCGCGCTATCCGTCCGCGCTAGCAAGAGCTCGTTGCCGAGCTCCTCATAGATCGAGCGCGCGCGGCGGTAGAGCTCGAGTGCCTGCCCGTGATGCCCCTGCGCATCGGCGGAGGCGGCGAGGTAGCCGGCATAGCGAGCGACGAGGCCGTGCCGCGGACCGCGCAGCTTTTCGGCGAGCGCGAGCGCGCGCGCGTGGTGCCGTTCCGCCTCCTCGTAGTTGCTCTCGTGCTGCGCGACGAGCCCTAGCACTGCGCTGGCACTCGCAACGAGCGCGTGTTCCGGTCCAAGCGCAGTTTCGATCAGCGCGAGTGCACGCTCGGCGTCCACGCGCGCCTCGCTGTACCGCGCGAGGCCGAGCTCGGCGTCGGCAACGTTGAACAGCGTATGCGCGTACAGCGGATGGTGCGTGCCAAGGGTCTGCTCGTAGATGGCGAGGGCCTGCTGGTAGAGAGGCAACGCGTCGGCGTGGCGCTGCCATTCGCTGTAGCCCACGGCGAGGTTCACCATTGCGATCGCGGTCTGCGGATGAACGTCGCCGTACAGCGTGCGATTCGCGTCGACCACGCGCTTCGCTAGCTTCATCGACTCCTCCTCGCGGCCTTGCTCCCACGCCGCGTCGGACTGCATCGCTACGACCTGCGCTTCGAGCTCCGGATCAGACCCGAGCCCGCTCAGCAGTGCCTCGGCGTCACGGGCGTACTCGGCGCCGAGCTCGGGTTTGCCGAGTTGGTGGCCGACCGTCCAGACCAGCTCGGTACGCGCGCGAACCGCGAGCTTGAGGTCGCGCCCGGCTTCGGCGGCCCACACTGCTTCGTGCAGCGCATCGGCGGCGTGTGCGTAATCGGCGTTGATCTCGAGTGCCTTGCCGAGCAAGAGCTGTGCGTCGGCCTCGAGCGGTTTGTAGCCGATGGCCTTCGCTTCCGCGACGAGCTTCGCGCTGCGCTCGGCCTGCTCGCGATAGCGACCGAGGTCGCGTAGCGCTTTGGCCGCGGCGAGCTCGACGCGCAAGCGCTCCACCTGGATACGGACCGCCGGGTTGCGCGGCGGCCGAACCGGTGCGGTCAGTGCTTCGGCATCGGCGCACTCGACGAGCGGGGTCAGCTTGTACGCGGCTCGCGTGGCCTCGTCGAGAGTCGCCGCGTCGGGCGTCATCAGCAGCGCGATCAGCGCTCGCATCTCGTCGAGACGATGATCGAGGCATTGCATACGGAGCCCCATGAGCTCCTCGCTCTGCTCGCGAGACACGCGCGTGGCCTTGCAGGCCCGAACGCGCATATCGGTCCAATCGCGTGCGTAGCGATCAAACGCCGCGCTGACTTTGCCGAATGTCGCGTCGGCAAACGGTCGCCCCGTCGCGCCGAACGCAATGCGCATCGCCTGCTGGCGCGGAACATTCCAGACATCGTCGAGTGCACGATCTGCTCCCTGACAGACCAGCTGCGCGTCGCTGTGCGAACGCCACATGAACGCACCGGCCGAGACCGACACGGCGACGATGCCCACCGCTGCGAGTGCGCGCACGCGCAGTCGAGCGGGATCGCGGCCGAGCGCGGCGAGTAGCTCCGCCATCGACGAGAAGCGAGCCTCGGGTCGGGAGCTGAGCCCGCGCACCAGGATCCGGTGAACCCAGGCCGGTACGCGCGATGCCCGCGGTGGCGGTTGTACTCGGTCGTCTTCGATTTGCTTCGCGAGCTCCTCGATCGAGTCGCCGGCAAACGGTCGCTGCCGATAGAGCGTCTCGTAGAGCGCGACGCAGAAGCTGAACAGATCGCTGCGGGCATCGAGCGGCTCGCCGCGAAGCTGCTCGAGTGGCATGTATGCCGGCGTGCCTGCGATCGCGCCCGTGCGCGTCAACGGATGCGTCGGCAGTGCACGTGCAAGGTCGCCCGGTGCGGCCGACATCGACGCCGAGGTCGCCGGGTCGAGAACGCGCGCCAAGCCAAAGTCGGTTACGAGCACGCGCCCATCACGCGCGATCAGCACGTTCTCCGGCTTGAAGTCGCGATGCACGAGGCCAGCCGCATGAGCAGCGGCGAGGCCGCGGCCCGCGCGGCTGAACACACCGACGATCTCGCGCCACGAACGCGAGGGCTCCTCGCAATATCGCGTCAGCGTCGAACCATCGATGAGCTCCATCACGACGAAGACCTTGCCGTCCTCCTCGCCGACGTCGTAGACCGACACGACGTTCTCGTGCGAGAGCTTCGCCATTGCCTGCGCCTCGCGCAGCGTGCGGCTGCGGCGTGACTCGCCATCGTCCGCGCCTTCCGTGCGCAGCACTTTCACGGCGACCTTGCGATCGAGCTCGGGATCGTAGGCGGCATAGACGATGCCATTGCCGCCGGCACCGACGACATCGAGGATCAAGTACCGCGCTAGCGTCGAACCGCGCGGGCGCGGTTGCTGGCTTGCACCAGCAGGCATGCTATCGGCGACTGGCAGTGTCGGCTGGCTCGCAGCGACGAGCGCACGGCACACCGCACAGTGATCGATGTGCGCGTCGATCGCGGCGCGCGCGGTGTCGTCGAGCTTGCCCTCCGCGAGCTCGACGAGCACATTCTCATCGATGCACGAGGCCTCTGGTTCGCTCGTGTCAGCCATGGGTGGTCTTGAGCAGCGAGCGTAGCGTGATGTCGAGCCGGCTTTGGACCAGGTCGAAGAGGCTCTCGCACTCGCTCGCCGTGATTGAGAGCTGCTGCATCAAAATGCGGCGGGTCTCGTCGAGCATCTGCTTGTGAGCGGCCGCGATCCACCGCATTGCGGTCGTGCGATGGACGCCGTAGATGCCCCCAATTCGCTCCGGCGTCAGGCCATCGAGGTGCTGGAACCGCAACATGTTGCGTTCGCGCTGGGGCAGCTGCGAGAACGCGTGCTTGAACGCAGCGACGAACGCGGCGCGATAGCGCGCCTTGATGTAATCGAGCTCGGGATCGTCGCCGGGCTGGAGCATCGTGCTCAGATGGTCGTCGTCGAGCGCGTCGTGCCGACGTTCGGATGCGATGAGGTTGAGCGCGGTGCGTAGCCCGACCATCCGGATCCAGCTGTCGAGCGCGCCTTGCCCTCGGTACTGCGCGATCTTTGGTGGAGCCGCCTGCGACGACACGAATAATCGGTCGCGAACCGCTTGTAGTGCTTCATCCGTGAACCCTGGGTCGGCGCGCAGACGCGCGATGTGCGGACGTAACTTGTGCACGAGCTCCGTGTCGCAGATGCGAACCGCTTCGGGACAACCATTCGCGCAAGCGCAGGCGAGGTAGAGCTCCTCGGCGCGCACGCGGGCGACGGCGGTCACCGGATCGGTGTCCGTAGGTGCGTGGTCGCCCAGGTGTCTGACAAACGCTATCGATTCGAGCGCGACGCTCGGCCATCGCTGTTTGCCACGGCTGACCAGCTCCTCGAGCCCGCTCTGCAATGCGGTCGGAACGTCCCGGACCTCGCCTTTCCAGCGTTCTAGAAAGACCCCAACGAGCCGCTCCGCCACCGCTTCACGGTATCGCGAGTTTCGAGAGCGAACCACCCCCGGCGCTCGTGGTCGTCTTCATCGCCTCGTCGGTGGCGGCGGTCAGCTTTTCGCTAGACAAGGCGCACGAACAAGCGGCGAATCCGCGGATGAGCAGCGCGAACGGCGTCCTCGATTCGATGCGTCGCCTCGACGATGTCGGAGGTCGATAGATCGCCCTGAAGGCGGATGTCTAGATCGACGTGAACCATATCGGGACCAATATGCATGGTGCGCGGCAGCGAGGCTTCAGCGACCGCAGGATCATGCTGCGCGATCTGGCGAACCTTCGCGACGAGCGTGTGCTCTGCGGATTCGCCGACGAGCAGGCTGCGGCACTCGCGTGCCAGGATCACAGCCACGACGACGAGCAATACACCGATGACCACCGAAGCGGCACCGTCGAGCTCGGGGATGTCGAGCCAGCGCGCGAGCGTGATCCCGAGCGCGGCCACCGTGAGCCCGGCGAGCGCAGCCGAATCTTCGAGCAACACGACAAACGTCGTCGGGTCCTTGCTCCGCCTGATCCCTTCCCACACGCCGAGCTCGCTGCACGCACCCTTGAAGCCGCGATAGCCAAGGAGCCAGGACGTGCCTTCGAACACGAACGCGCCCGCGAGAACGCCATAACTGAGAAGCGTGCTCTCGAGCGGGCGGGGCGTCCCGATGTGCAGGATCCCTTGATAGATCGAGACACCGCCGCCGACACCAAAGATGCTCATGGCGACGACCAGCGTCCAAAAGTACGTCTCGAGCCCGTGCCCGTAGGGATGCTCGGGGCTCGCGGGTCTACGAGCCAACCGCACGCCGAGCAGGACCAGTAACCCGTTGCCGGTATCGACCAACGAGTGAATTCCTTCGGTGAGCATCGCCGAGCTGCCAGAGACGCCCGCCGCGACGAATTTCATCGTCGCGATTGCCAGGTTCGCCGCGATCGCTCCGTAGATCGCCAGGAGTCGGCGGTTCACGAACTGCCTACGTGCAACGCGCGTGCACGATCGCGTCAGACGATTTCTTGGCGTTCACTCCGTGATCAGCCACGTCGCGATCTCCGTTCAAGAACGAAGGATGATCTTCATGACCTCGTCCTGCTTGTGCATGAACATGTCGTAGCCCTTCGGGGCGTCGTCGAGATTCATGTAGTGCGAGACGATGAAGCTCGGGTCGATGTCTCCACGCTCGATGCGCTCGAGCAGGGGCTTCATGTAGCGGTGGACGTGGCACTGACCGGTCTTGATCGTCAGGCCGCGGTTCATCAGCGCGCCGAGCGGGAACTTGTCCACGAACCCGGCATACACGCCGAGGATCGCGATGATGCCGCCGCTACGGCAGGCCATGATCGCCTCGCGCACGGCCAGCGGGCGGTCCATCTGGATCTTGACCTTCTGCTTCATGGCGTCATGGACGTACTGCACACCGTGACCGTGCGCTTCGAGTCCGACAGCCTCGATGCAGGCATCGGGGCCGCGACCGGCGGTGAGGTCGCGCAACACTTCCTGGACGTTCTGGTCCTCGTAGTTGATCGCGTCGGTCGCGCCGGCCTTCTCGATCGCCATCTTCAGTCGATACGGATAGCGATCGATCGCGATCACGCGCTCGGCGCCGAGCATCTTCGCGCTCGCGATCGCGAACTGACCGACGGGACCGGCACCCCACACTGCGATCACTTTGCGCGGCGTGATCTCGCAGAACTCCGCGCCCATGTATCCGGTCGGAAAGATGTCCGAGAGAAACAGCACTTTCTCGTCGGGCAGGTGGCGCGGGACCTTCAACGGTCCGAAGTCGGCATAGGGCACGCGCACGTATTCCGCCTGGCCGCCCGAGAACCCACCCGTCAGGTGCGAATAGCCGAACGCACCGCACGTCGGATGGCCCATCAGCTTCTCCGGCATCCAGCCGCTCGGGTTTCCGTTCTCACAGCACGAAAACATTCCGAGCTCGCACTGCTCGCAGTTGCCGCACGCGATCGCAAACGGCACGACGACGCGGTCGCCGACTTTGAGGTTCGTCACGCCTCTGCCGAGCTCGACGACCTCGCCCATGAACTCGTGGCCGAGGATGTCGCCCTTCTGCATCGTCGGCATGTAGCCGTTGTAGAGGTGCAGATCGGATCCGCAGATCGTCGTCGCGGTGACCCGGATGATCGCGTCGCGGTTGTTGATGATCTTGGGGTCAGGCACGTGCTCGACCGACACATGCTTCTTGCCCATCCAGCAGGTCGCTCTCATGGCCGTGCGCCTTTCTCCGCGGTCGGTCGACGCGGTTCGAAGATCTTCGGTCTTCTCTGCACCTGCTCCGGCGGCTGCGCCGGATGCGGCCTCCTGAATTCCGTCGCATCGGAGAACAGAACCTCGCCGGTCTCGACAAGCTGCTTGAAGCGGCGGAGGTCGCCTTTGATCTGCGGCTTCGCGAAGAACTTCGCGAGCAGCGTGCTCGGCGCCTTCCCGGTGAAACCAAGCTGCATCTCGACGCGAACCTCCGTCGAGTTGCGGCTCGGCGCGGTCGAGAAGATCACGCTGCCGCGCGTCTTGATCCTCGAACCCTCCACCGACTGCCACGCGATCCGCTGATTTGGCATCTCGTCGGTAATCTCGGCATCCCATTCCACCGTGCCGCCGATCGGAAGCTTGGCGACCCAGCGCGAACGGACGCGATCGAGCTCTTGCACCGATGCGAGGTAGTCCATGAACTGCGGGAACCTCGAGAAGTCGCGGAACGCCTGGTAGACCTCCTGCACCGGCCGATTGATCGTGACCGAGTAGATCACGGGGCGATTGGCCGCCTCGAAGTGGCGCTGCGTGCCGCGCGCGGCGATCACGTCGAGTGCCATCACGCCGGCGACACTCGCCATCGCACCGGCAAGGCGCACGCGGTTCGTGCGGTGCGAGCTGGCGGCGATACCGAGGAGCCCGAGATCGATCACGTCGCCAGCGACGCGCGCCCAGAGTGGCACCGGCCGGCGCGGCTCGAGCAAGAGGCCGAGTCCGGATGCGATCTCGCGGATTCCGAGCCCGCGAAGGATCGTGGACGCGGCAATACTCGGCTCGATCCCGATCAGCCTCGAGAGCGTGCGTGGAACTGCGAGTTGCGCGGTACCGAGCGCGAGGCTGAACCAGCCGAGCCCGGCGGACAGTTTCGTCGCGAAACGATCATGCTGATCCTCACGCGCAGGGCTTCGAAAAGCGGAGACAGATTTCACGACGTCACTCCTTCGCTAGGTGGCGAACCGTCTAAGCCTCGATCGCAGGCAGCAAACAACGCGCCACTGCCGAGCTTTTCCTGTTGCTCGGTCTGCGCCGTGCGTCGTGAGATCCAAACGTTTGCTGCTCGAATCGAGACGCACGTGTCTCGTTAACGCTCACTCTGATCGCGAGTAGCACCGACGCGCGCGAACCGACTTACTTCTTCATCAGCCCAGCCTTCAGGACCTTCGGGTCCGGCAGCAGGATCACGAAGTCCAGCCGGAGCCGCCACTCGGGCCCACCATCGGGGCTTGCGGCGAACCAGCCGGCACCGACCTGCACGCTGAGCGGCAAGAAGCCGATCTTGGTCAATCGGGCGCCGACCAGCTCGAGCGGGGCAGTCACCTTGTCATCGTTGGCTTCCCAGTTGAGGGTGGTCTCGGTCTCCGCGGTGAGGGTCCACTTGTGCTTCGTGTACGAGACGAACGGCTGGATGAACATCTGACTCACGTCGGGAGCGTTGACGTCACTGGTATCCGCGACCGACCACAGCTGGTTCACGAGGAGGCCAAGCGTCCACGGTGAATCGATGTACAGCGCGACGCCTGTGGGGCCCATCAACCACTTGCGTCTTGTTCACAAGTAGCTGCGTGTTACGCCGTAGACGGACTAGAAGCAGGTCACAAAGTTGTCGAACCGCGCGACGCCAGACGTGAGCGCCGCGGTGTACGAGCCCGACGCGAGCTCGACCGTGAGCGCGGTCATGGGAATCGAGACCGGCACCGTACCGAGCTCGGTCCACTCGCCGAGGCTGTTGCGCACAGACATGCGGATCAGATTCGCCTGGCGATCGTGAGCCAACTTGAACCGACGATGCTTGTCCGGTTCGTAGGGGATCTCGATCGTGCGGTCCGATCCATCGACGGAGTAGCCGTACGACAGCTCGCCGTGATCCACCGCGATCGAGTACCAGTCGTGTCCGCGATCCCACTCCATGTATGTCTCGCTCGAGGTGTCGGGTACCGTGACCACGTCAACCTCGATCGACGCGCCCGTGAAGTCGCGAACCGCGCTGTCGATTCCGCCGTGATCGTCCGCGGCCTTGTTCAGCGAGATCGAGAGTGTTCCGTCGATCGCGACGACTGCGGTCGGCGGATTCTCGAACATCGTCCACTGTGTGCCGAGCATCGCAAAGTCGTCGGCCACGCAGTTCGTCGTGTGCATGTCTTGCGTCGCGTCGACCGAGTCTGCAGAACCGCCGGCATCCGTATGCCCCGTCAGGTCGTCGATCTGGAACAGCAAGTCACACCCTGCGAGCAAGACCATGGGGACCGCTACAAGTACGGCTCTGGGCATTGCCGGCCCTGGATTGCACGCGCTGTGCAGAAGTCAGGTCTTCGAAACCAATGAACCCGAATCCATCGGCCTGACTACTCGGCGATGCATCATTGGATACCACCGGACGCACGCCGCCGCGTCACACCCAGCCGGGCAGAAGGCCGTCGACGAGTCGGTCAGGCCGCAAGACGCCTTCGTCTGCGAAGAATCGATCGGCTTCGGCGCGGTGCGCGTCGCCGGCCGAGCCGCCGATGATCGCGGCGAGGCGCCAGCGGCAGGCTGCTGCCAAGGCACGCTGGCCACCAGCACCGAGGACTTCGACGAGGGCGGTGAATCGCGCGGCTGCGTCGTCGAGATCGCCGGCGACGAGCGCCGCGGAGGCGGCGACCAAGTCGGCCAAATGGGTGCCAGCCTGTAGCCCGATGCGGGTGCGCGCGATCCAACGGCGTGCCTTGGCGAGATAGCGCTTGCACCCGGCTGCGTCGCCCCGCGCGCGCGCGAGCGAGGCGCGCCCGACCTCGAGCTGGGCGGCGAACTGCGTGCACTCGAGCCGGATCATCGGGATCTGATAGAGCAGCGACGCACGCGCGCGGGCCCAGTCGGCGTCGAGCGTCGGATCGCTGTCGGGGTTGCGCTGGTAGAGCGCGATGAGAGTGCGGTTCTTGAGCGCGAAGAAGAATGGGTTCGTGACGTCGTCGCCGATGCCTTCCGTGTGCCAGCCGGCAAGCGCATCGCGGAGATCCGCGAGCGCTTCGTCCGGACGGTCGACGAGCAGGTGGAGTATCGCAAAGAACGTGCGGTGCGAAACTTCGACGAACCGGTTACCGATGCGTTGCGCGCTGCGGATCGTCACCGGCACGCGGCGGCGCAGCTCCTTGAGCTCGCCCAGGATGCTGAGAGACCACACGTGATGTTGCTCGATGATGTCGCCTTCGAAGGTGTGACTACGGCGATCGGGGAGCAACGACGCGGCGCGCTCGCACGCGGCGGCTGCGCCTTGCCAGTCGTTGATCAGGTAGAACAGGTACGCCACGTCCGCGAACGCCGCGTACGGCGCGGCGCTGGGATCGTCGCTTTCGGCGGCGGAACGATGCGTGGCGTCGCGCAGGCGCTCGGCCAGCCGGCGACGACCCATGCCCGACGCGGCGACCGCGGCCGCGCACATCGCTCGTGCGATCCGGGTCGGATCGCCGGCCGGCATCGCAAGCAACGGCAGGCGCATCGCGGAGCACGCGCCGCGCGTGGAGTCGACCATCGAGAGGCCGGTCGCGAGCGACCACGAGACGTCGATGCGGATCCGGTTGCGCTCCGTGACCTCCTCGGGTGAGCGGTGCGGCCAACGCAGGCGTGAGAACCGGAGCCGGGTCTGGTACCAGATCAAGCGCGTGATCGCGCTCGCGGTTGACCCCGGCAGTGAGAGATCGATCTCGTTGGCGAGCTCGATGGCCAGCTCGCGACCGCGCGCCAGATGACCACCGATCAAGAGCTGCTCGGCCGCGCGCCGGCGCAGCTCGCGCGCTGCATCGATCGATTCGCCTTCCGCCGCACTGAGGAAGGCGTCCGCTGCTTCGGCCGTGCGCCCGGCGCGGGCCAAGACGTCGGCGCGCTCGGCGATCAGCGCGCGGCGGCGATCGGGCGTTAGCTCGCCCAGCTCGAGCGTGATGCGCATCCACTCGGCGGCTCGATCGAATGCGAGTGCGTCGAGTGCGTGCTGCGCCGCAACCTCGGCGAGCGCACCGGCGCGAGCGCCTTCGCCGGCCTGGGCGAGGTGGTAGGTGAGCACCTCGACGCCGCCGCCCGCCGCCTCGAGGCTGCTGACGATCGCGCGATGGATCGACTGGCGCCGTTCGGCGGGCACGCGTGCGGCGACCGTCTCGCGCACGCGATCGTGATACGGCTCGACGAGCGACGCGAAGCCACGCGCCGCGCGCACGCTACCGTCATCGCTGTCGTGGTCACGTCCGCCGATGATTCGGACCAAGCGCGCAGCACGCAGCGCGCCGAGATCGCGAGCGACGTCGTCGGCAGCGAGTCCGGCGGCGGCCGACACGACACCGAGCGGCAGCGCTGCCGCGCCAAGCGTTACGACTTCGAGCAATGCGCGTGCACCCGCGTCGAGCTCACCGATGCGTTGCCAGAGCGCATCGTCGAGCCGCAGGTTGAGCAAACCACTCGTTTCGCTGCGGCGGGCGAGCTCGGTGAGGAACATCGGGTGTCCGCCAGCGTCGTTCGCGAGCCGAGCAGCGTCGGCGTCGGGAGATGTCGCGCGGACCAGCGCCTCGGCCTCGTCGCGAGCCAGGCCTCCGAGCTGGATCACCTCGACAGCCACGCGCATCGCGTTGCGCGCAGCGATCACGCCATCGTCGCTGACTCGCGCCGTCGCAACGAGAAGCACCGGTGGCGCGCCGGCGCCCGCGAACAGCTCGCCGAGCAACGCGAGGCTATCCGCGTCGGCCCAATGGATGTCGTCGAGCATGAGGACGACAGGGCGGCGTGCAGCGACAGCGGCCAACAGATCGGCGAGTGCCGCAAACGCGAGCGAGCGCTGATCGATCTCGGCAGCGCCCGGATCGCGCGCGCGATCGAGCCGAGCGGCGACATCGAGCGCCGCCACACCTCGCAGCACCGGGAAGATCTGGAGCAG
>DASUFX010000010.1:0-3318 GCA_036274355.1 Kofleriaceae bacterium
GCCGTCGGTGGCGACGAGCGAATCCTCGGCCTGTCGAGCGTCGCAGCGCGCGGCCAGCTCCCTGCGCCCGCCGGACCACCGTGCAACTGTGATCCATCGACGTTCTTCGACGTCGGAGCAGCCGTCGCCGCCGCGAAGCAAGCCACGAACGGCGCGTCGAGCTGGACCCACATCGGAATCCAGGACCTTCACCTCACCGGCGGCAACTATTACGTCACGGCGGCAGATGTCGTGGGCCTCACCGCGATCCACGTCGACGCGCCGTCGTCGGTATTCGTCGACGGCTCGCTTCGTCAGGTCGGTGCCGAGCTGTGGAAGCTCGCACCGGGTGCGACCCTCGATCTCTTCGTCTCCGGGAATGTCGCATCGGTCGGCGCGCTCGTGGCCGGCAACCCCGCCGATCCAACCGCGTTCCGCCTCTACGTCGGTGGCTCCGGTGACACCGTCGTCGGTTCGGTTGGCGCTGCGCTGTTCTTCGGCTCGATCTACGCGCCGCGCTCGGCGATCGCCTACGTGGGCGACGCGCAGATCGTCGGCTCGATCTTCGCGAAGACGATCAAGGGCGTGGGCGTGCTGACGCTCGAGTACCGCGATCCGATCGCGCCGCCGACGTCATGCGACCCGCCCACGGGTGGCGACCCTGACGTGCCGACGTTCCTCTGATCGTCGTCGAGCCCGCGTGCTAGATTGCGGTCGTGTGCAAGCGCGGCCGCATTCTCGCGATCAAGTGGGGCATGAACCCCAACTCGTCGAGTCTCGGCGTCGATGTCACGTTCTTGCTCGTCGGCGCGACCGCGCTCGCGATCGTCACGCCGGTGCTCGGTGCGCTACTCCGCTGGCGCAAGCCAGTGCCTGCCGAGTCGCCAAAGCCGTCGACCGAGACATAAGCCGAGACGCTCGGCTGCGCTGGTATTTGCATTACCTGTCAGCATGAGCCGCACGTCGGCGATCTCTGCAGAAGCGGAACGTGCCGCACACGAGGCTGCGCCGTGGATCGCGCGGTTAGCCCGCTTGGGATTCCTCGCACACGCGCTGCTCTACATCACCGTCGGTGCCCTGGCGACGAGTGCCGCGCTGAGACTACTCGGCACGCGCGCGCCAGTGCCCAGCAAAACGGTTGGCTCGCGCGGCGCGATGGCCGAGTTGCTGCAAGCTCCCGCAGGTCACGTGCTGTTGTACGTGCTCGCGGTCGGCCTCGCCGGCTACGGGATATGGCGCGCGATCGCCGCGATCATCGATCCCGAACACCATGGACACGACGCGAAGGGCATCGTGCATCGCCTCGGCTCCGCTGGTGTTGCCATCATTCATTTCGGCCTCGCCTATTCGGCCGTGCGCATCGCCATGGGACACCTCGGGGCAGCGCACGAAGGCACCGAGGAGCGGCACTGGACAGCACGCGCTCTCGCGACGCCGGGCGGCGCATACGTGCTGTTTGCGATCGCGCTCGGACTGGCCGCGTACGGCGTCTATGAGATCTACTGCGCCGCGCGCGCGAAGCTCGGCGAGGGGCTGACGCTGAGCATGTCGTCTCGCGCACGCCGGTGGGTCCTCGGCATCAGCCGGTTCGGCATCGCGGCGCGCGCAATCGTCTTCGTCGTCACCGGCGGGCTTGTCGCGGCGGCGGTGCACGAACGCAACCCAGAGAAAGCCCCAGGTCCCGGGAGGTCGCTGCGCGAGCTGTTCGAGCTCGGCACGATCCCGTTCTTGATCGTTGCTGTCGGCCTGATCGCGTTCGGCGTGTATCAGCTCCTCAACGCGAAGTACCGGCAGATCCGCGTTGCCTAGGCTACAGTCCGCGGCGTGGGGCTGTTAACGCGTGCGCGCGATGCCGTCGGAACGATCGCGGATCGGCTGCGTGCTGTGCGCCAGCATCCACCGCGTCGCGCTCGCTTCGAACGGTTCGGCGCGATCGTGCAGCTGACGATCCCGCGCGCGCTGGTGTTCGTCGATCGCGCGATGGCACGTCGCGTAGTCGCCGTGCCGAGCGAACCTGCCGCGTGGCGCGAGCCCGAGAGCGAGCTCGGCGAGCACGTCCTCTCCGCGCCACTCGAAGCACACCTCCAGATCACGAACCGGTGCGCCGCCGGCTGCCAAGGCTGCTACACCGGCGCATCCGCCGAGGGCGCGCCGAACGAATGGGGCCTCGCCGAATGGAAGCGCGCGCTCGATGCGCTCGCGGACGCCGGTGTGTTTCACGTCGCACTGGGCGGCGGCGAGAGCGCGACGCTGCCATGGCTCGGCGAGCTCGCCGACCACGCACGCGCGCGCGGCATCATTCCGAACCTGACGACGTCGGGCCTCGATGGTCTCGACCGTTTGCTCGCGATCGCGGATCGATTCGGCCAGATCAATGTCTCGCTCGATGGACTCGGCGATACGTATGCCGCCGTGCGCGGCTTCGACGGCTTCGCGCGCGCCGACGCCGCGATTCGTGCGCTGCGCGCGATCAAGCACGAGGTCGGCATCAACGTCGTCGTCACTCGCCACAACTTCGCCGAGCTCGACACGATCTTCGCGTACGCAGCCGAGCGCCGGCTCTCCGAAGTCGAGCTGCTCCGCTTCAAGCCGTCGGGCCGCGGCGCCCGCGCCTACTCCGATCTCCGCTGCACCGATGCGCAGCATCGCGCGTTCTTACCCACGATCCTCGAAGCGGCGCGCCGTCACCGTGTGCGCGTCAAGGTCGATTGCTCGTACACGCCGATGCTCGCGCATCATCGTCCTGATCGCGCGCTGCTCGCCGAGCTTGCGGTGTATGGCTGTACCGGCGGCGATTTCCTCGTCGGTGCCAAACCTGACGGTCGCCTCACTGCGTGCAGCTTCGCGTCGCCGCCACCGGCGCTAGATGGTCAGCGCCCGCGCGTCGATGCGCTCGCCACGTACTGGACCGCCCCCGATGCATTCGGTGCGTTTCGCAACTGGCGCGCTGCTCGCGAACCATGCGCGTCGTGCGAGTACCATTCGCTGTGTCGCGGCGGCTGCAAAGTGGTGAGCGCGCATCTCGCTGGAGACCTTGCCGCTCCGGATCCGGAATGCCCGCGCGTGATCGATGAGGGTGCCCGGCGGGTCCACTTGAACGTGCTATAGCCGCACCGAATGGACGATCCGTATCGGTTCAGCCAGCAGACCGGCACCTGTCCGCGCTGTCAGAACGAGACCGCGAACGACGGTGAGCTGAATCGGCTTGTCTGCGTCCGTGGCTGCGGTGAGTGGTATCCGAAGGACAAGCTCGACGCAGTCTTTGCCTGGCACGAGCTCGACAAGCGCGCGGGAGGCCTAGGCCTCGATGGCCAGCATGCCCAGCCCACGAACTGGCCC
>DASUFX010000011.1:0-4160 GCA_036274355.1 Kofleriaceae bacterium
ATCAACACGATGGTCGATCAGCTCTCGTCGTTCGCGTCGGAAGTGACGCGCGTCGCGCGCGAGGTAGGCACGGAAGGCCGCCTCGGCGGACAGGCCGACGTACGCGGCGTGTCGGGCGTGTGGAAGGACCTGACCGACAACGTGAACTTCATGGCCGGCAACCTCACGTCGCAGGTGCGCGGTATCGCGAAGGTCGTGACGGCCGTCGCGAACGGCGACCTGAAGCAAAAGCTGACCGTCGAAGCGAAGGGTGAGATCGCGGCGCTCGCCGAGACGATCAACAGCATGACGGAGACACTCGCGACGTTCGCCGACCAGGTGACGACCGTGGCGCGCGAGGTCGGCGTCGAAGGCAAGCTCGGCGGCCAGGCGAAAGTGCCGGGCGCCGCCGGCATCTGGAAAGGCCTCACCGAGAACGTCAACGAGCTCGCGGCCAACCTGACGACGCAGGTGCGAGCGATCGCGAACGTCGCCACCGCCGTCACGCAGGGCGACTTGACTCGTTCGATCACGGTCGAGACGCAAGGCGAGGTCGCGGCCCTCAAGGACACGATCAACGAGATGATTCGTAACCTGAAGGATACGACGCAGAAGAACACGGAGCAGGACTGGCTCAAGACGAACCTCGCGAAGTTCAGCCGTATGTTGCAAGGCCAGCGCGACCTGCCTGCCGTGGGCGAGATGATCCTCTCGGAGCTCGCTCCCGTCGTGCGCGCCCATCAAGCTGAGTTTTACGTGCTGACAAGCGATAGGGATCAGCAGCGCCTAGTGCTGCTCGCGAGCTATGCCTCCTCGGGCCGTCGCGCGCATGGCAAGGAAGTAGATCTCGGCGAGGGCGTCGTCGGTCAGTGCGCGATCGAGAAGCGCAAGATGCTGCTCACGAACATCGAAGCGCGTCGCTTTAGGATCAGCACCGGCCTGACGCGCTCGCAACCGGCGGAAGTGCTCGTCATGCCAATCGTCTTCGAGGGCGAGCTGCGCGGCATCGTCGAGCTAGCATCGCTCGACAGCTTCAGCCCGTCGCATCAAGCGTTCCTCGATCAGCTCATGGAATCGATCGGCATCGTCATTCACACGATCGAAGCCAACATGAGGACCGAAACGCTGCTCACGCAGTCGCAATCCCTCGCGGAGGAGCTGCAGCAGACGAACCAGGCGCTCGAGGAAAAGGCGCGCCAGCTCGCGCACCAGAACCAGGAGGTCGAGCGCAAGAACAGCGAAGTCGAGCAGGCCCGCCAAGCGCTCGAGGAGAAAGCGACGCAGCTCGCGCTGACCTCGAAGTACAAATCCGAGTTCCTCGCGAACATGTCGCACGAGTTGCGCACGCCGCTCAACAGCTTGCTGCTCCTGTCGGACAAGCTCGCTAAGAACCCGGAAGGCAATCTCAGTCTGCGCCAGGTCGAATCCGCCAAGACGATTCACGCGTCCGGCAACGACCTGCTCGCCCTGATCAACGACATCCTCGACCTGTCGAAGATCGAGTCGGGAACGGTCGTCGCGGACGTCAGCGAGCTGCGGCTGCTCGATCTGCAGCGTTACGTGGAGCGCACGTTCCGTCACGTGGCCGAAGCGAAGCAAGTCGGCTTCGAGGTGCATCTCGATCCGCACGTGCCGCGCACGATGCTGACCGACATCAAGCGGATGCAGCAGATCATCAAGAACCTGCTGTCGAACGCGTTCAAGTTCACCCACGAAGGCTCGGTGTCGCTGTTGGTCGGCCCCGCCGCGGGCGGCTGGTCGCCCGACAATCAGGATCTCGTCGAGGCGGACCAGGTCATCGCGTTCTCCGTCGTCGATACGGGTATCGGCATCCCGCCGGACAAGCAGCAGATCATCTTCGAAGCATTTCAGCAGGCCGACGGGTCGACGTCCCGTAAGTACGGCGGCACGGGCCTTGGGCTTGCGATCAGCCGCGAGCTGTCGAAGCTGCTCGGCGGCGAAATCCGGCTTTCGAGCGCTCCCGGCGAGGGCAGCACGTTTACGCTGTACCTGCCCGTCGAAGCGCCGCGTTCGACGCGCGCGACGCGGCCGGGCACCGTCGAGGCTCGCCCTGCGCTCGCCGGGGCGCCGAAGGCTCCAGTGCAACCGCTGTACGTCGAGGACGAGACGCCTACCTCGGAGCTCAACGAGGCGGGTGACGATCGCGCGAGCATTCATCCGGGCGACCGCACGATGCTGATCGTCGAGAACGACCTCGCGTTCGCGAAGGTGCTGCTCGATGCCGCGCGGCGCCGGGGCTTCAAGGGCCTCGTCAGCGCTACGGCCGCGGCTGCGATCTCGCTTATCAAGGAGTACATGCCGACGATCGTGTCGCTCGACATCTTCCTTCCCGACATGCCGGGCTGGCGCATCCTCGATCGGCTGAAGGCCGATCTGTCGACGCGGCACATCCCGATCTGCATCGTCTCGACGGACGACTCCCGCGATCGCGCGTTGTCTTCGGGCGCCATCGGTTTCATCACGAAGCCGGTTGCCTCGACGGATGTCATCGACGACGCCATCGCGCAGCTCGCCGACTATGTCGCGCGGCCGCGAAAGCGTGTCTGTCTCGCGATGTCGCCGGGCGGCGACCTAGACGTCGTGCAAGCGCGCTTCGCGGATTCCGCCGTCGACGTCGTTGCAACGACCGAAGCCGCCGAGATTTGCGACTTGCTGCGCAAGGATCAAATCGACTGCCTCGTCATCGAGTCCGGCTCGACGGACCTACAGCCCGCCGATCTCATCGAGGCGGTCGAGCAACGCGTTCTGACGCGCCAGCTGCCGATCGTGGTCTACGGCTCCGGCGGCGGGGATGCTCTGTCGCGCTGGCGGCGCCGCGACGGCATGTTCGCTCTGCGCGAGGCGCGCTCCCTCGAGCGGCTCATGGATGCCGTGTATTTCTCGCTGCACCGCTCGATGCGCGAGCTGTCCGAGGGCGAGCGCGAAGCCATCGAGGGTTTGCACCACGATTCGCGCGTGCTGGAAGGCAAAAAGGCGCTCATCGTCGATGACGACATGCGCAACATCTTTGCTCTTTCCACGGTGTTGCATGACCACGGCATGGAGATCATCTCGGCCAACAACGGCCGCGAGGCGATTCGATTCGTGCAGGAGGATCCGTCCATCGACATCGTGCTGATGGACATTATGATGCCGGAGATGGACGGTATGACGACGATGCGCGAGATCCGCAAGCTCGAGCAGCGCAGGGACCTGCCGATCATCGCCGTCACCGCGAAGGCCATGAAGGGCGATCGCGAGAAGTGCATCGAGGCAGGCGCTTGGGACTATCTCTCGAAGCCGGTGGACACGATCCACTTGCTTGGCGTGTTGAAGAGCTGGCTGCACCGCTAACACGGGCTACTGACACTACCGCCAACCGCTGTCCATGGAAGAGAAAGTCAACATTCTCGTCGTCGACGACCTGGCCGATAAACGGCTGGCGTTCCGCGAGGTGCTCGACGATCTCGACGAGAACCTCGTGCTCGTCGGTTCCGGCGCTGAGGCGCTGCGCGAGCTGCTCGAGCGCGAGTTCGCCGTCATCGTGCTCGACGTCAACATGCCCGACATCGATGGCATCGAGACCGCGGAGCTCATCCGCAAGCACGGGCGCACGGCGCATACGCCGATCATTTTCGTGACCGCGTATGCCGACGAGATGCAGACGGAGCGAGGTTACGAGCTCGGCGCCGTGGACTACATCTTGACGCCCGTCGTTCCGGCGATCCTGCGCAGCAAGGTGCGCGTATTCGTCGACCTGTACCGCGCGCAGCGGCGCGCGGCGAAGGTTGCGCGCGCCGAAGCGGCGCGCGCGGCCGCCGAAGCGGCGCAGCGGCGCTCCGACCTGATCGCTCTCGCCAGCCGGGAGCTGTCGTCGTCACTCGATCTTCGCGCGAGCATGGAGCGGCTGCTCGAGGTGCTCGTGCCGAGCGTCGGCGGCTGCGCGGTGTTGTCCGTCGACGCCGGCAACGGGCATCTTGTGTTGTACCGGCAGGACCGCGAGCCGGCGCGCATGCTGGAGGCACTGACGCTGTTGCCGCCGGGCGTCCGACGGGCGATGGCCGAGGTGCAGAGCGGAGGCTATCCGCTCGAGATTCGCACCGACGCGGGCGGGTCCATTCACTGGCCGCCGTGGCTGCGCGTCGCACACGTGTTACCCCTCCGAGTCGGCGAGCGCAACA
>DASUFX010000012.1:0-6750 GCA_036274355.1 Kofleriaceae bacterium
GAGTCGACCGGCCACCTCCTCACGATCAAGGAGGTAGTCGACGGTGTGGACACCACGCATGAGATGCCGCGCATCTTCATGCTCGATATGCGACAGCCGATTGGCCACGGCTTTCGGGAGCGGCGGATGATCAACATCCCCGATCCCGATGCGTTGTTCATCATCGAGAACGACGACACGACCGTGCCACCCGATCGGCTCGCGCTCCCGCGCGTCATCTACGATCACCTCCGCGGTCATCCGTTCGCGTGCGGCCCGTTGCTCGGCAGCCGCGGCCAGCCCGTCGGCGCGCTCGGCTTGTCGTCGTATCAAGGACGCCAGCCGATTCCCGACGAGCTGTTCGAGCACGGACTGCTCCACGCGTTCATGAATCACCTCGGCATCGCGATGGAGCGCGCGATCCATACCGCGCGACTCGAGCGCCTCAACGCCGAGCTGCTCGAAGCGCATGCCGCCATCGCGAGCAGCGCGCGGATCAAGGCTGTCGGCGAGCTCGCCGCCGCGGTCGCGCACGACCTCAACAACCTGTCCGGCATCGCGCTTCTGGCGGTCAGCGCCGGCCGCCATTCACCGAAGGCCGCGTTCGACGTGTTGCCGCGCATCGAGCGCGCGAACCGCACGATCGGCGAGCTCGTCGGCCGGCTCCAGCGCGTCGCCCGGCAAGCGCATCCCGAAGACGGCACCGGTGATGTCGCGTGCGTGCATCAGATCGTCGAAGACATCCTCGCGATGATCAGCCCGCTGCTCCGCGAACGCGCGATCACGGTCGACCTCGACTTGCAGCCGACGCCCGCGGCGCACGCGGACCCGAGCTTCGTGCATCAGGTCGTGCTGAACTTGATCCTCAACGCGCAGGACGCGCTCGAATCGATCACCGGACGGCCGCGCAAGCTGCGCGTCCTGGTGCGCGGCGACGGCGACATGGTGCGCCTCGAGGTCACCGACAACGGGCCCGGCATTGCAGCGGAGGTGCTGTCGCGCTTGTTCGAGCCGTTCGTCACCACGAAGCACGGCGCGCACGCAGGGCTCGGCCTCGCGGCTGCAGCCGGCTCGCTCAAGCACTTCGGCGGCAGCATCGAGGGTCGCAACGTGCCCGGCGGTGGGGCGTCGTTCGAGGTCATGATTCCCGCGGCGTCGACGCGCAGTGAACGACCGCTCGCACAAGGCGAGCCACCGCAACCCGCCGTCCAGTCACGCCGCGGCGCGATCCTGGCCATCGACGACGACGAAGACATCCTCGCTGTCGTGCGCGTGTATCTCGATTCGCTCGGCTACGAGGTCCACACGACGACCGACGCCGAGCAGGCGCTGCAGCTCGTGCCCGGGCGTTCGTTCGATGTCGTGCTCTGCGATGTCGGCATGCCGAAGCAGAACGGCCTCGACGTGTGCCAGCTGCTCCGCGAGGCCGGCTATCGCGGCAAGATCGTGCTGATGACCGGCTGGGATACTCAGCGCGTCAATGTCGATCGCCGCTCGCAGAGCAGCGACGCCGTGCTGAAGAAACCGTTCCTCGGTTCCGAGCTGATCGACTTGATCGACGCGATGCTCGCGCCGCCGAACTAGTTGTCCGCTTTTTCCATCGCCGCCTTCGCGTCGGGCGGCAGCTGGAGCACGATGATGTAGTCGTTCATCGGCTTCGCGAGCGCTTCGGCGACGCGACCCTCGACGTCGAGCACCGGGCGCAGCGAGATCACCTTGTCGACGCCGCGACGCTTGATGCGATTGACGATCGCGGTGTCGTGGCAGTGACCGTTGCCGGCGAGCAAGACCAAGAGGCCTTGCGGCGTTGCCTTCGCCCACTTCGCGGCGCCGTCAGCCATCGTCTCGTCCCAGAGCACCTGGGCCGTATAGATGTCATCGGCGCTCGGCATCTTCGGCGCGTCGGAAGGTTCTTCCTTCTTGTCGTCTTTCTTCTCGTCCTTCTTCGCGTCTTTCTTGGCCTCGTCGTCGTCTTTCTTGGGCGCCGAGTGCGCGCCCGCGCCGCCCATCTCGTTCATCGTGTCGTCGAACCATGCGCGATGCGCCTTGTCGTCGAGCACGAGCTCGGGAATCTGCTTTTTCTCGTCGGGCGTCAGCGACGCGAGGCCCTGGCGCACGACCTTCTTCGTCAGCTCGCGCGCGGTATTGAGCGCGATCAGCGTGGCGCCGACCGCGACCGCCGCGTTGACCGTCGGCTGGTAAAATCCCCAGTCGTAGCTCCAGCGCTCCTCGTAGCCGGAGCGCGACAACAGCGCGGCCTCGTCGATGCGCTTGGCGGCGTAATCATCGAGCACGCCCTGGAACGGACGCTGGAACATCTCCATGCCGAGCGCCAGCGGCTTGTGCTGCGAGACATGCTTGAACGTCTCGAGCTGGAACCAGTGATGGTGCGGGTTCGGGTGATCTTCGCCGACGCACACGACGCGCGCGGCACCGACCTGTGCCCAGAACGCGGCGGTGTCGACTTGATGGCCGCTGCGATCGAGCACCGAGTACGGCAGCGCCGCTTTCTCGATGCCGCCTTTGGCGGTGGGCGTGGGGGTCGTCTTCGGCGTGCCGCCGTACTTGCCGCCGCACCCGATCAAGATCGTGAGACACAAGAGGCGCGCGACCATGCAGCGATGCTACACCGCCTGGCGTGGAGCTGCCGTATCTGACCGCTGCGTTGCCGGGCATCGGCGGCGTCTTGCGTGCGAGCCCCGAAGATTTCGTCGTCGACGAAGAACCTGCGTATTCGCCGAGCGGCAGTGGCGACCACGTGTTCGTGCGCATCGAGAAGCGCGGGCTTACAACGGCGATGGCCGTCGAGCGCATCGCACGCGCACTCGGCGTCAACGCACGCGATATCGGCGTCGCGGGCATGAAAGACCGTCACGCGGTCACCCGCCAGTGGCTGTCATTACCGCCACCGGTCACGCCAGAAGCTGCAAGCGCGCTCACCCTCGACGACGTGACGATTCTCGAGGCCACACGCCACGGCCACAAGCTGCGCACCGGGCACGTGCGTGCGAATCGGTTCGTACTGCGCGTGCGCGATGTCGCCGCCGATGCCGAGGACAAGGCGCGCGCGATTCTCGATGCGCTCGCGGCGCGGCCCGGCGCCCCGAACTGGTACGGCGAGCAGCGCTTCGGCCGCGATGGCGACAACGCCGAGCGTGGGCTCGCGATCGTACGCGGCGAGAAGCCACCGCGTGATCGCAAGCTCGCCCGCCTGCTCGTCTCGGCGCTGCAAAGCAAGCTGTTCAACGAGTGGCTCACTGCGCGCCTCGCCGATGGCCTCTACGCGCGCGTGGTGGCCGGCGACATCTTGCACAAGACGGGCGGCGGCCAGTTCGTGTGCGAGGACCCGAGCGTGGACCAGCCGCGCCTGCTCGCCGGCGAGCTATGCATCACCGGCCCGATGTTCGGCGATCGGATGAGGGCGCCGGCCGGCGAGGCACAAGAACGCGAGCAACGGATCCTCGCGGCCGCGGGTCTAAGCGCTGACGCCTTTGCGTCCGTGCGGGCGATCGCGGAGGGTACGCGCCGCGATGCCACGGTCGAGGTCGCTGCGGCCGCCGTGCGAACCGTCGAGCCGGGCGTGGTCGAGGTGGCGTTCGGCCTGCCTGGTGGCGCGTATGCCACCACGGTCATGCGCGAGCTCATGAAATCGAGCTAGGCTCCTGCCGTGCTGTCGGAGCAATTCGTCGCGTTCGCCCAGCTCGGCGCCGAATGGGTGCTGTGGCTCCTGATTGGAATGTCCGTGCTGTCGGTCGGCATCATGATCGATCGCGCGCTGTGGTTTCGCCGCCGCGATACCGACACCGCCAAGTTCACGCGCGAGCTGCGCGGCGCGTTCGAGCGCAACGAGCTCGACCGGATCGCCACCAAGTACAAGGACGATCCAGCGGTGCCGGTGCAGGTCGCGCTGCGCGGCCTCGCCGAGCGAAGCCAAGGTCCCGAGGCGGTCGCCGAGGCGATGCAAGGCGAGCGCGTGCGCTGGCGCAACGCCGGCGATCGCCACCTGATCGTGCTCGGTACGCTCGGCAACAACGTGCCGTTCGTCGGTCTGTTCGGCACCGTGCTCGGCGTCATCAACGCGTTCGAGAACCTGCGGCAGAAGACAGCGCAAGCCGAGGACCGCACGCTCGACCTGATTGCAGAGGCGCTCGCCGCCACCGCGTTCGGTCTGCTCGTCGCGATTCCCGCCGTGATCGCGTTCAACTACTTCTCGCGCCGCATGCGCGTGCTACTCGGCAGCGCCGACGAGGCCGCGCACACCGTGATGTCGATGGTCCACGGCGAGCACCACACGAAGGAGGCGGCCAATGGCGGGAAGTAGCCTCTACCAGGACAGCGACGATCCGGGCGGCATCACCGATATCAACGTCACGCCGTTCGTCGACGTCGTGCTCGTGCTGCTCGTCGTGTTCATCGTCACCGCAAAGCTGATCGTGGCGCGCGGCGTCGACATCGAGAAGCCGAAGGCATCGAGCGGTGGCGACGTCCAGAGCACGCTGCGGATCGCGGTCAAAGCCGACGGCACCCTGTTCGTGAACGGCGACGAGTACAAGGACGACACGGCCGCGCTCTCGCGGATCAAGGAGATTGCCGCGACGACGTCGAAGCCCAAGGCGATCATCGCCGGCGATCGCAAGACGGCCTACGGCGGTGTGATGCGCGCCATCGATCTGGCGACACAGGCGGGCGTGCCCATCGCCCTCGAGAACGAACGCCCTTAGTCGAGCTTCGGACCTCGGGCTTCGGACGCAGGCCAAAGACTCCGGACAAACCGTCACATGCCGGGCAGAGCGTCTCTGCTAGGCTCGACACGTGCGCCTCGACTCGCCGTTTGTACTCGCGACCGCAGGCACACTCGCGATCCATCTGTTACTGGCGGTCGCCGGCGACGCGATCGTCGTGCTCTATCCGCACAAACAGTACGAAGAGGCGCCGCGGGTCGAGCTGATCGACATCGAGGTCCCGCCGGTCGTGAAGCCGCCGCCCCCGCCCGTCCAGCCCGAGCGGCCGGAACCGGTGAAAGAGACGCGGCCGGTGCCGCAAACCGTCCAGAAGGTCGTGCGGCAGCAGCCCACCGCGCCGCCGCCACCCGAGAACGAGCCGCCGCCGCCCGTCGACACGCCGCCGTCGGGCGGTGCACCGCTCGCGACGATGGAAGGTGTGATCCCGTCCGCGACTGGTGTTCCCGTCGCGGTCGGCAAGCGCACGAGCGAGCACGTTGGCCGCGGTGGCACCGGTACGGGGACAGGCGCCGGCTCGGGTACGGGTTCCTCTGACGAGCCGCCGAAGCCGGTCTCGGTCGCGACGATCAAAGCCCGCGCGATGCCGAAGGGCGACTTCAGCTACTTCGACGCGAGCAAGGACTACCCTGCCGAAGCAAAGTCACTTGGGATCGAGGGCGTGATCAGGGTGCGGCTCGTCGTCGACGAACAAGGCAAGGTGAAGTCGACGGTGCTGCTCAACAAGCTCGGCCACGGGCTCGACGAGCTCGCGCTCGAGCGGGCGAAGAAGATCGAGTTCGAGCCGGCAAAGGATACGGACGACAAGGCCGTGAGCTCGGTCGTCGTCTGGACGTTCAACATGACGCTGCCAAAGTGAAGCGCGCGCAAATCGAGCGCAGCTAACCCAGCCGCGACGCTCGCAGATCGGCCGAATAGCTATCCCGCCCATACCCCGGTCACATGTGGGTCGGAGTAGAATGCTCGCAATGTGCAAACTCCGGGGAACGGTTGCGGTTCTGGCTCTTTCTATGCCGGCCGTAGCATGGGCAGACGACCCGCCCGATGACAGAGCGATCGATGTCCAGCTGATGGACTACGCGATCGGACCGAAATCGTTCTTCACGGTCGCGAACGCCGACGTCGCGGACAAGAAACAGCTCGCGCTCGACGCGTTCGTCACGTTCTTGACCAAGCCGTTCACCGTCTACACGACCGACGGCGCGATGGATCCGATGATCACGGGCACGCGCGTCCGCGTCGTCGACTCGGTGACCGCAGCGCAGCTCTCGGCCGCGTACGGCATCAACGACAAGATCCAGATCGGCGCGACGCTACCGATCGTCTTCGCGCTCACGGGCAACGACTTCGACGCAACGAAGGGCTTGATGGGCAATTCGCTGCAGGTCACCGGCACCGGCGACTTGCTCGTCGAAGGCAAGATGAAGCTGTGGGCCGCGACGAACAACGAGCTGCGGATCGCCGGCATCGGCGAGGTCTCGCTGCCGACGAGCGTCGGTAGCAACGAGTCGCAGTTCATCGGTGACAACTTGCCTACGCTGCGCGGCAAGCTCGCCGCGACGTTCACGAAGGACAAGATCTCGCTCGGTGCGAACGCGGGGTTCATCCTGCGCAAGCCGCGCACGATCTACTCGAGCACCGTCGGGCAGCAGCTGACGTTCGGCGTCGCCGGCGCGGTTGCGATCCAACCCAACTTTTCGATCATCGCCGAGCTGTTCGGTCGCGGTGGTCTCGAATCGGGCTTCGCATTGGACGAGAGCCCGGCAGAAGTGATCGGCGGCTTCCGGCTGATCACGGCGAAGTCGATGGCGATCACGGTCGGCGGTGGAACTGGACTCGACGAAGCGATCGGCGCGCCGCGCGCGCGGTTCTTCGCATCGGTCGGTTACGCGCCCGACGTGCGCGACAGCGACGGTGATGGCATCCAGAACGCGGCCGACAAGTGCCCGCTCATTCCCGAAGACAAGGACGGCTTCGACGATCGCGATGGCTGTCCCGACGACGACAACGACGGCGATCGCCGCCCCGACAC
>DASUFX010000013.1:0-5352 GCA_036274355.1 Kofleriaceae bacterium
TCATTCCAAGGCCAGATCGATGCGGTCCCGATCCTCGCGCTGTTCCTGCCCATGATCGTGTCGACCGGTGGCAACTCGGGCTCGCAAGCGTCGACGCTCGTCATTCGCGCGATGGCACTCGGCGAGGTCCGCGGCGCGGACTGGTGGCTGATCCTTCGCCGCGAGCTCATCACCGGCCTCGCGCTCGGCCTCGTGCTCGGTGCCCTCGCGCTGTTGCGCGTCGCGATCTGGGGTACCTGGGGCGCCTACGGCCCGCACTTCCACCACCTCGCCCTTGTCGCCGGCCTGTCGGTCATCGGTTGCGTCCTCTGCGGCACGCTCGCCGGCGCGATGCTGCCGTTCGTACTCAAGAAGTTCGGCCAGGACCCCGCCAGCGCATCAGCACCGTTCGTCGCCACGCTCGTCGATGTCAGCGGAATCCTCATCTACTTCGCCATCGCGAATATCGTTCTGCGTGGAATCCTCCTCTAAGGTCTGAGATAACCGCGGCGATGTTCGCCACCCGCGTCTATCATTACCGTGACCCGGCGGCGGTCATCCTCGGTCTCAAGGAGCTGCGCAAGCAGGGCCTGACCCCGCGCGGCCTTCTGTTCGTCGCGCTCGATCCGCGTGGCGAGACGTACATCGCGGTGCCCGAGGATCTCGATGCGGTCGCGAGCATCAAGGTCGGCGACAAGCTCTCGCTCGTGCCGCCGTGGGAAGGACGCTACTTCCACTTCGACGCCGTGCACCGGCTGCCCGGCGACACCGTGCTGTGGAACGGCGATCGCCGGCTCGGCGACACCGGCTCGGCGCCCGAGGTCGCGTGCGCGATCTCGGAGTGGCTCAAAGGCTCGTCGGCGAAGAACGTGTTCCTCGGCTGCGCCGCGCACGTGCCCGGCTCGTGGTGGACGGTCGATCACCTGTCGGCGGTCATCGATCTGCACGCGCTCGGCCTGCTCGACTGCGTCATCACGACGACCGGCGTGCTCGCGCGCAGGATCGATGATGCGCGCCTGTTCCATCTCGAGTGGCAAGCGCTCGCGCAGAACAAGACGCCGACCGAAGGCTGGCAAGAAGTCTTCAAGTCGGAGATGGGCAACATCCTGCTCGTCGAGCGCCGCGTGCTGCAGTACCGGCTCGTGCTGACGTGCGAGCGCGGGCTCGTCGAGATCGACGTGTCCCACCTGCCGGATCTCGTCATCGAGACCGCGCGCGTGCCGATGCGAAGTGGCTTTGGCGTCGTCGGCCGCATCGACGGCGGTGCGTTCGCCGTGACGGCTGGCACCATCGAGCCCTGGGGTCTGACGAACATGAGTCCAGCAATGCTCGTGGGTTCGCCGACGGCGAGCTTGCTCGATCTGCCGAAGACGCTCCGCGCCATGCCGCTCGAGTAACCGCCCTGGAATAAGAAACCTGCGGCCGTCGGTCGGTGTCCTCGCTACCATGCTGGACATGACGCCGCAGAAGGTTGCTCCGGACGAGGTCGTGGCGTGCGTGAGGCCATACGCTGGCCGCGGCTGCGCGCCACCCGGTGAGGTCGCGCCTCGCGTGAGCGCGCTGATCGCGGCGGGCTGCGTCGTCACCGTCGCGATCGCGCTGCTCGGCATGGACTCGATGTGGGGCTCAGCCGACTGGATCGAGCAGTCCCCGGTCTGGGGCGTCGGTCGATCCGAATTCTTGTACACGCATGGACTGCCGCTGTTGCTGATGATCGCAATGGCGCTCGCGTTTGCGCCGCGATTCGACGTCTCTCGTGTGCTGCGCATCGCTGTGCTATTGCCGGTCTTCCATCTCGCCGCGATCGTGATCGCTGCGTTCGCGTGGACGGCAATCCACGCGGACATCGATGCCGTGAACGAGGCGCAGGGTTGGAAGGTCAGCTACCTTCCGAACATCGGCTTGCCGTCGAGTGCCGCGCTCGTCGTCGCGTTTGGCGCCGTGTTCGCGATCGCGATCACGATCAAGTGGCGGCGCGGCGAGTGGGCCCACGCCGGCGTGATGCTCACGCTCAGCTACTTGCTGCTGGTCGGGCTGTGGCTGCCGATCCTGTCGCGCCTGTCGATTTCATCGTCGAATGCGTTCAACGCTGCCAACGCGTTCAGAGAGAACTGCGATTTTGGCTACGGCTGTGGCTACCGCTACTACTGGGCATGGCAGTTCAACCACCGCATCCTCAGTCGCGAGGCGTTCACCGTGCTCGCGATCGTGCCGCCGATGTTGGTCGCGATCGCATTCACGGCGATCGCGTTCCGCTCCCCTCGCCTGTTCAATCGCCTGCGCGCGTGGCCACGGCTCGCGGTCAAGCTGCTGCTCGGCGGCGGTGTGCTCGCCGCGCTCACGCTCCCCGACGAAGGCTGGCTGCTCTACCTCGAATCGTCGTACCTCGTGTTGTTCGCCGTGATCCTCGCGGTCGGCGCGCTGATCACGCTGACCGTCATCACGCGCCTCGGTTCGCTCGCATCGCACTTCAGCTTCGGCCGCTTGCCGAAAGTCGAAGGCACGATCGCGCGTGATGAACAAGACGAGGTCGCGCGCTTCGAAGTGACGAGCTGGTTGCGCGGACCGCGCCTGGCGGTGCGCTCGTTCGTCGTCGCGACACCGAACGGCAACGTGCCGCTCGACGGGGTGACCGTGCTCGCGCGTGTGCCGGCAAGCACGACGGCTCTCGACGTCGGCGAGCACGCCCCGGTGCTCGCACCCGGCGATCGCGTGATCATCGGCGGCCGCAAAGGCCGGACGGGTGCGGCCGATCCGTTCCGCACGATCGAAGCGACCGACGTCGCGGCCGTCGCCGGTGCCGACGCGCGCGCCTATCGCTTCAGCGACGTCGCGCTCGTCGTCTGGCGGCCGGCAGTCGCATACCTAGCGATCCTGGTCGCAGTCGCGCTGCCGTACCTGTCGATCGTCCTTACCTGAGTACGCGCACGTGCGGCTCCGGTTCGGTCGAAAGACCGAAGGCCGAAGCCTGTTACGGCGCGCCGTTGTTGCCGGCCATGATCAGAAGGCCGGTCGCGAGCAGCACGATCGCCGTGAGCGGCCACAGACCGATCGCGAGGTTGAGCGCTTCCATCAGCTTGCTCGGCTCGTCCTCGGTGCGCGGCGCGGGCGGCGGCGCGAATTGCTGACCGCCCTTACGAACAACACGGGCTTGTGGAATCGAATCGAAGGTCAGCATGGGCATTTCCCCTAGTATTACGTTCCAGAGAGACGCTCGGCACCCTGCCTTTCTTCACGGGTGTAAGCTGCGTCACCCATGGCGCGTTCAGTTGCCGATCTCTCCCAGGGTTTTCGTTCGGCGTACCTCGACGACAAGCAACTCACCGCACAGTTGCACGCGTGGGCGGATGCATATCCGACATTGGTGCGGCTGACGTCGCTGGCCAAGACGCCCGAGGGGCGCGACGTCTGGCTCCTGACGATCGGGCCTGACCCGGATCGGATCCGTCCGGCCGTGTGGGCCGACGGCAACCTGCACGCCGCGGAGCTCGCCGGCTCGAGCGTCGCGCTGTCGATCGCCGAGGACGCGATCCGCGCGCATGTCGAGCCGCAGAGTCTGGACCTGCCGCAGCCGATCATCGATCGAATGCGCGAGGTGCTGTTCTACGTCGTGCCGCGCATCTCGCCCGACGGCGCCGAGTGCGTGCTCAAGACCGGCCGCAGCGTGCGCTCGGTGCCGCGCGATCCACGCGTCGAGCGTGGGCAGCCGCGCTGGATTCCCGGCGACGTCGACGGCGACGGCCTGTCGTTCGCGATGCGCGTCAAGGATCCGGGCGGCGAGCTCGTCGAGTCGCGCGAGTTCCCGGGCTTGCTCGTCGAGCGCACCGTCGAGGACGACGGCCCGTTCTACAAGCTGTATCCCGAAGGGATGATCGAGCACTTCGACGGCAAGCACGTGCCGTCGCCGTTCTTCCTCGGCGACAACCCGATCGACTTGAACCGCCAGTTCCCGTGGTCGTGGGCGCCGGGCCACGAGCAGATCGGCGCTGGCCCGTTTCCGGCGAGCGAGCCCGAGGCGCGCGGCATCCTCGAGTTCACGTCGAAGCATCCGGAGATCTTCGCGTGGTGCAACTACCACACGTTCGGCGGCGTGCTGATCCGGCCGCTCGGACACGCGCCCGATTCGAAGATGGAGCCGGAGGACCTCGCGATCTTCCGCCAGCTCGAAGCGTGGATGACCGAATTCACCGGGTACCCCACCGTGTCCGGCTTCGAGGAGTTTCTCTACGAGCCGGACAAGCCGATCCACGGCGACCTCTCCGACTACGCGTACAACCAGCGCGGTGCGCTCGCGTACGTGATCGAGCTGTGGGACCTGTTCAAGCGACTCGGCATGGAGAAGCCGCCGAAGTTCGTCCAGTACTACGAGCGCGTGTCGCGCGCTGACGTCATCAAGCTCGCGTGGTGGGATCGCGACGAAAACGAAGGCCGCTGCTTTCCGGCGTGGCGCGCGTTCGAGCATCCGCAGCTCGGCCCCGTCGAGATCGGCGGCATCGATCCGCGCGTCGGCATGTGGAATCCGCCGCTGCACGAGCTCGCGAACGTGTGCGCGACGCAAACCCAGGTGTTCGTGCGCCTCGCGTCACTCGCGCCGCGCGTGCGCATCGCCGAGACGAATCGCTATCCGTTGCCGGGCGGCATCGTGCGTGTCGAGCTCAAGGTGATCAACGACGGCTACCTCGCGAGCTACGGCCTGCCGAGCGCGAAGAAGCTCGACTTCAACGAGCCGCTGTACGCGACCGCGAAAGGCGACCTCGTCGATGCGGGCATGGCGTATCAGTCGCTCGGTCATCTCGACGGCTGGGGCCATGGCCTTCACACCGGCGCGAACCTGCCGGCGTATCCAGGCACCCGCGGCTCGACGAACGCAGCGTGGGCCACGTACCTCGTCAAGGGCGGCGGCGTACTCGAGGTGCGCATCGGCAGCGCGCGCACCGGCTTCGTGACCGCGAAGATCGAGGTCTGAAAGCACTGGTGTGTCAGCGGCGCTCTCTCTGCGAGCTCGTCGCTGCGTGGTAGCGTAGCGGCGTGGCCACGTACGCCATTGGCGACATCCAAGGCTGCATGGCCAGCCTCGAGCGGTTGCTCTCGCTCATCGATTTTTCGCCTGCGGAAGATCGGCTGTGGCTCGTCGGTGACCTCGTCAATCGCGGACCGCGCTCGCTCGACGTCTTGCGCTGGGCCTACGACAACGATCGCGTGATCACGTGCGTGCTCGGCAACCACGACATTCACTTGCTCGCGCGCGCCGCCGGCGCCGCACAACCGAAGAAGCGCGACACGCTCGACGACGTGCTGAATGCGCGCAACAACGAGAAATGGCTGTCCTGGCTGCGCGACCGGCCGCTGTTCTATGCCGAGAATGGTTTCGGC
>DASUFX010000014.1:0-5522 GCA_036274355.1 Kofleriaceae bacterium
CCGTCACCGACGACACCGGCCGCCTTTTCACCGAACCGGCTCTCGTCGCGATCGCCGGTGATGATCGACGGGCGCGCGATCACCCACGGCAGTCCCGAATTCTTCACGACGTCTTCGGCCTTGCCGCGAGCGCGCAGGTACGCGGAGCGCGCGTTCACGTCGGCACCAACCGACGACAGGTACACGATGCGCGGTTTCGTTTCACTTGCACGTGCCGCGTCGACCGCGAGCTTCGTAAGCCCGAGATCGACGGCCTCGTAGATGTCGCCCTGGACGTTGTCGCTCTTCGCTTTGTTGCGCGTCGTGCCGATGCACACGTAGATCTGCGCCGGTGCAAGCTCGCGCCAGCGCGCGGCGAGGCCAGCGATGTCCCACGCCGTCGTGTCCACCTCGGCGCCGAGCTCACCAAATGTGGTGCGCCACTCGGCGACCTTCGACGAATCGGGCCGCACGTGCGCGAACGTCTTCGTGCCGCGCACGCACAGCTGGCGAACGACCTCGCGGCCGACGAAACCGGTGGCACCGAGGACGAACGCGGTCATCCGAGCTTCGCCAGGCCCGCCTGCATGCGCGCCCGCAGTGGCTCGACAACAGCCGGGTCCTTGACGTTGATGACGGGCTCGGTGTCGTACTGTTCGTAGAACACCGAGTCCTTGACGTCGGAGGGCACTGCGAGCGCTTCGCGGATGCGCTTGAAGTCCGGCACGAAGCCGCGGTCGAGCAGCGGAATGATCGTGCCCGTGATCGTGCCGGTGAGGCCGCAGATGAAGATCACGACGTTCTTCGGGTTGAAGCCGCCCGCGGGCAGGCCGAGCCGCTTCTCGAGATCGTCGAGCCGTGCGCCCTCGAAGAACGACTCGACGCGGCCGGTGTCGCCCTTCCAGTCCGGCGCCTCTTTGGGGCGGCTCACCGTGCCCCAGTACTTGAGCTGGTTTGTCTCGATCATGTGCTGCAGCTCGTCGCGATAGCCGAGGTCGGCCGGATACGACGCGCCATGGAGCAGCACGTACTTCGAAAGGTCCGCCTTCGGATTGCGGCGCAGCTCGCTGCGGACCATCGAGAGGAACGGCGCCGAGCCCGTGCCCGCGGCGACCATCACGCGATAGCGCGGGTCGTCGACGCCGACGGTGTCCTTGACGGTGAATACTCCGGCCGCGACCGCGCGCATGTACATCCGGTCGCCGGTCTTGAGCTTCCAGAGCAGGTGCGTGAGCGGATTGTCTGACTCCGGCTTCGCAACCCAGCGAATGTAGAACTCGATCGGCCCGTCATCCTCGGGCGCGGACGCGATCGACATCGACCGGCGTACCGAGCCGAGCTCCGGCTTCTCCTGGTTATTGGCGCCGAGCACGCAGTACTGACCGGGAACGAACCAGGGCCGCTCGGCCGGCATCTGATCCGGCTTGACCCGAAAGATCGAGAGCGCATCGGTGAGGTCGATGCGCTCGGCGAGCGTGGCGTTGTACTCGAGAGGCTTGGCCATCGGCCGCGACGCTAGCACGTCACGGCAGGCACTTCACCGAGCGTCTCCAACGTTCGTATTTGCCTTGTCCCCGGTAACCACGAGCGCCGCGTAACCGGCCGCCTTCCATTCGATGTCGAGCACTTTGGGCGAGCGACGCATCCACTCACCGGTGGCCGGATCGATCGTGATCACCGTGCCATCCTGGGTGTTGAGCGCGATCGCGACCTCGTAGTGACTGCGATTGGATTTGCGGTCGTGCGGCAACATGAGCCCGACGAGTACGGGCCGTCCTTTCGACAGCTCGTTCTTTAGATCGTCGCGTGACGCACGAATCGCGAACGCTTCGAATCCGCGCTCGCGCGCGAGATCACGAAGTGCACCGAGCTTCACACCGTGCTGTCCAGGCGGAATGCGATGCGCGAGATCGTCGACCGACCAATGACGCCCCCAGGCGCCGGCGACCATCGCGAGCGCAGCGAGACCGCAATCGGTCTGCTGTTTCTGCTTAACAACGGGTGTTTCAGCGGCTGTGAGCCAACCGGCTCCGAGCTGCGTGGGATGCACCGCGCGCGCGCCACCCGTGTAGGGAAGCGCGCAGCCTGCGATCCAACCCAGCAGTGCGAGAGCTCGCACCGAACGGATGAGCGAGGTCATGGGCATTGCGGGGACCTAGACGAGGATGAGGAGCAGGATCAGCAGCACGAGAATCGCGCCGCCCGAGATGCCGACGACCACGAGGTCTCCGCCCTGGAAGTCTGCCGCCTTCTGGTCCTGCTTCTCGCGCTGGGCGTAGCTCGTCGCGTCGGATGTGCTGGCCTTCGGGGCAGCTTTCACGGACACGGTCTGCACCGCCGCCGGTGCGTCAGGAGCAGCAAGGGCAACCGCCGGCGCACCAACGGCAAGAGTCGTGGCGAGAGCAAGATTACGAAGCAACATGATGATCCTCCAATCAGTTGCTTGGAGGGAGTTGCAACGGTCAGGCCCACTACGTAGTGCGTGCGCCGACGCGCGGTGCGCCGACTAGCTCGGTTTGTTCGCGAGAAGTGCTTTGAACTCGTGTGGCACGAGGCCCATCAGTCGGTCCTCGATGCGGTCGAAGCGAAGATCACCGACCGTGGCGAGGTCGAGCTTGCCTGCAACGGTGTGCGCGAGAAGCTCACGCGTGTAGCCGATCTTCGGTAGCTCGACGCCGGCATGTGTGGCGAGGGCACGCAGCGCGCGGAAGTGGCTGCGCGTCGTCGCGAGACCTTGCTGCGAGCGATCGAAGTCGAGCAGATCGATCACGAACTCGATGGATGCCTCGAGGCCGTCGGCGCGCGCGATCTGCTGCAGATGACCGAAGTGCGTCGAGAGCTCTGGGTGATCGAGCTGCGTCGACAGTTTCGGCCACGCATTGGCATCGCCAAATTCCGTGACGACGGCCGTGCCGCCGGGCGCGAGCCAGCGCGCGATCTTGTTCACGAGCTCGAACGCGCCGGTCTGGAGGTAAAACGGCTCCGGCGCGTCGTCGAGATTGACGGCGTCGGCGAGTGGCGCGATCGCGCGCACCTTGTCGCGATCGGCGGTCCCCGTGCCGGCGAGCTCGAGGCCGATGTCGACCCGCGACAGCTGCTTCGCGGGCAGGTCGCCGACCATCTCGTTGCTGAGGATGACGTCGAACGCACCATCGGGTAGCGCGACATTCAGCGCGTCGCCTTCGATCCATGTCGCGTCGCTATCGAGGCGCTCGCGTTGTGCCGCGGCGAGCGCGGGCGACAGCTCGACGATCGTGTACGCGACGGTACGGCCGCTCTCGCGCAGTCGATCGATCACGTGACGGGCGACGTAGCCGAGGCCGGCGCCGATCTCGAGCACGCGCACGGTGGCTTGCGGAATCGCATTGCGTGCGAGTAACGCATCGGCGAGCGCTTGACCGTACGTGCGATTCGCGAGCGCGGGATGCGGGATGCGCAACAGGTGCGAGAGCGTCGTCTCCTGATGATCGAACTGCTCGTCGGCTTTCGTGATGTCGTGGACGTGATAGTCGGTGAGGCTCACTGCCGGCGGCACCTGCGTACCGGGCTGCCAGCGCGCGTACGGCATCGTCGATGACAGATACGCAGGCGCGAGCGCGGGACGCTTCGCGTAGATCGACCACGGCATCATCGACAGCTTGAGCGCCTGGACATCCGAGTGCGTGAGGCGGCGCACGAGGCGGAGCAACTTGTCGTTGTCGTAGTGGTGACGCATCTCGATCAGGCGCTTCTCGCCCGCGAACGCGTCCCAGATCTTCGTCTCCTCCTCATCGAGAAAGATCTGCTGCTCGGGCTTGTCGCCCCATGCGGTCCACAGCGTCAGCCGGTCGTCCCGCCGCTGCCAGACGTTCCACTTCGCCTTGAGCGGCACGAACGCCCACAGCGCTTCGATCTCGTCCTCGGCCGGATCGACGAGCACTGCGTGCGACGCGAGCACGTCGACGAACTGGCGCGGATCGGCGTCGCCGAACTTGCCCTGGTAGTAGGCGATGGTCTCCTCGGTGTCGACGCCGTCTGAGAAACTCTCGATCATCTGTGCGATGTCGGGGCTCATCTCCATCAGGTAGCCGTAAAGATCGTGGAACAAATACACCGCGCCCATGTGGGCGAACCACGACAGGTGGCGGGAACGCCGAAGGCGCGCCGGCACACTCGGAGATTGCATGCCCCTTCCTATCATCATCGGGGTATGGTCGCGCGCTCATGGCGTACATGTTCGAGACCGAAGAGCACGCAGCGATCCGCGCGACTGCGCGTCGCTTCGCGCAAAGTCAGATCGCTCCTCACGGTGCGCAGTGGGAAGAGGACGAAGAATTCCCGATCGAGCTGTACAAAGCCGCAGCGACCGCAGGGATCAGCGGCATCGGTTATCCGGAAGCCGTCGGCGGGCAAGGCGGCGACTTGAGCCACGTGCTCGTCGCGTGTGACGAGCTGATCGTCGCGGGTCGCTCGGTCGGCACCGTCGTCGGCCTCGGCACGCACGGTATCGCGCTGCCGCCGATCGTGCGTTTCGGTACGCCGGAGCAGCACAAGCGATTCGTCGCGCCGTGCTTGCGCGAGGGCAAGATCAGCGCGCTCGGCATCACCGAGCCGGGCGGCGGGAGCGACGTCGCGTCACTACGTACGAAGGCAGTTCGCGACGGCGATCATTATGTGATCAGCGGTGCGAAGACGTTCATCACGTCGGGCACGCGCGCCGACTTCGTGACGTGTGCGGTGCGCACCGGGGGTGACGGGCACGCGGGCATTTCACTCGTCGTGATCGAGCGCGGCACGCCCGGCTTCGAGGTCAGCAAGAAACTGAAGAAGACCGGCTGGTGGGCAAGCGACACCGCCGAGCTGCACTTCGACAACTGTCGCGTGCCGGTCGCGAATCGCATCGGCCCGGAGCACGGCGCGTTTCCGATGATCATGATGAACTTCGCCGGCGAGCGCTTGATGCTCGCGGGCCAGTGCGTAGCGATCGCCGAGCTCGCGTATCGCGAGTCGATCAACTACGCGCGCGAGCGCCAGGCGTTCGGCAAGCCGCTCACCGGCTTTCAGGTCACGCGTCACAAGCTTGCCGACATGGCGAGCCGGATCGCGGCGGCGCGGTCGCTGACCGGCGAAGTGTGCCTGCGCATGATGCGCGGGGAGAACGTGGAGGTCGCGGGACTTGCCGCGAAGGCGAAGAACATTGCCACCGACATGTGCAGCTTCGTGTGCGATCAAGCGGTCCAGATCCATGGCGGCTACGGGTACATGCGCGAAACGCTCGTCGAGCGGCTGTATCGCGACGCGCGCCTGTATCCGATCGGCGGCGGCACGCGCGAGATCATGAACGAAGTGATCGCGAAGACGGAGGGGTACTAGATGAGCGAGGAGACGAAGGGACGGGGATCACCAAGGGCGCTACGCGCGCTGCCACCGGCACTGCTGCTCGCGTTCGCGGGCTGGGTTGGCTGGCAGATCGCGAACGTGATCTTCATGCTCACGGCGAAGGAACCGTGGAGTGCCGTTCGCTTTCATCTCGTCAACGAAGGCCTCGGTTTCGCGTGCGAATC
>DASUFX010000015.1:0-2149 GCA_036274355.1 Kofleriaceae bacterium
CGCACTCTTCGCCGCCCAGCTTGTCGGCATAGCCATCGCCGCACACTTCGCGCGACACACAGTCTGCGGAGCAGCCGTCGCCGCTCACGGTGTTTCCGTCGTCGCATCGCTCTCCTAGAGCTAGCTCGAGCTCGCCATTGCCACAGCCGGCGGGCAAGCAGACGCCCGCGAAGCAGCTGCCCATCGCGACGCTCGACGTCTCGCACGACTCGAATTCCGACTTGCCCTCGCAGGCGGTCAGCTGCTCGGGGTCGACGCAGCTGTGATGCGCGAGATCGCAGGCGGTGCCCTGCGGGCACAGCCGATCGCCGCACTCTACGAGATCGTCATCGATGCACCCGACCAGCGCCAGGGCGAGCAGCCACCGCATCCACGCCGATTATCGACGATTACTTCCCGCCGAGCACGTTACGGGCGATCACCATGCGCTGAATCTGTGATGTGCCCTCGTAAATCTGGAGGAGCTTGGCATCACGCATCAATTTCTCGACGGGATACTCCTTGGTGTAACCGTACCCACCGAAGATTTGCACGGCGTCGGTCGTGCAGCGCATGGCTGCATCGGCGCCGTACGCCTTCGCGTAGGCCGACACGATGCTCGACAGGTCGCCCTTGTCGACGAGCCACGCCGCCTTGTGCGTGAGCAGCCGCGTCGATTCGTACGCGATCGCCATGTCGGCGAGCATGAACTGGATCGCCTGGTGCTGCGCGATCGGCACGCCGAACGTCTTGCGCTCGAGCGCGTAGTTGCGGCTCTCCTCGAGTGCGCGCCGGATCGTCCCGGTCGCACTCGCCGCGATCCACGGCCGCGAGCGATCGAACGTCTTCATCGCGATCTTGAAGCCACCATCCTCGGTGCCGATCAGCGCGCTCTTCGGGATCTTGACGTCCTCGAAGATCACGTCGGTGGTGTTCGAGGCGCGGTGGCCCATCTTGTTCTCTTTGCGGCCCGGCTTGACGCCCGGCGTGCTCGCGTCGACCACGAAGCACGCGATGCCCTTGTGCTTCATCGCGGGGTCGAACGTCGCGAGCACCGTGTACCAGCTCGCGACGCCACCGTTCGTGATCCAGCGCTTCTGGCCGTTCAGCACGTACTCGTCGCCGTGCTTCGTCACGCGCGTGCGCATGCCGGCGACGTCGCTACCGGCATCGGGCTCGCTGCAGCAGTACGCGCAGAACATCAGCTCCGACGTGAGCCGGCTCAAGTACTTCTTCTTCTGCTCGTCATTGCCCGCAATCAACAGCGGCATCGCGCCGAGCGAGTTCGCCGCCATCGACGTGTTCACGCCAGCGCAGCCGAACGCGACCTCTTCTTGCACGAGGCAGTTGTCGACGCAGCTGCCGCCGAGACCGCCGTACTCCGCGGGGACCTCGATGTTCATGAGGCCGGTCTCCCAGGCCTTCTTCATCACGTCGCGCGGGAACTCGCCGGTCTCGTCCCAGTGACCCGCTTTGGGAATGATCTCTTTGCGCGTGAACTCGCGCGCGGTGGAGACCAGGGCGTTCTGTTCTTCGGTGAGGCTGAGGTCGAGTGCCATCGCCGGGCACTCTAGCTCACTGGTAGGAGATGCTGTAGACGCCCTTCGCGGATCCCGACGGAGGTTTGGGGAACTTCCAGCTCTGGACTGCCTTCAGAATGCAGCTCGCGACCTTCGGGTTCTTGATGCTCGACTGCAGCTGGCTCTTCACGACCTTACCGGTGCCGTCGATCTGGAACGACACGGCGACATCACCGTGCAGCTCGGTGGTGCCTTCGCACTGCGACAATTGGCGCGAGTGATCCGAGGCAATCGCCGAGACCGTCGCGCTCGACAGCGTCGCCATCTGCACCTCGACCTCCTTGGGCTCGGCGGGCGGTGCGGGCGCTGGCGCAGGTGCCGGTGCGGGCGCTGGAACCGGCGGCGGCGTTGTCACCGCGGGGGTTGGGGTCGGTGCCGGCGGCGGCGGGGTCGGCGCAGGCGCCGGTTTCGTCGCTGGCAGCCCCGGTATCGGCGCCGGCTTGGGCGCGACCGTGGGGGCAAGATCGCGTTTGGCGTGCTTCGATTTTTTCGGATCGACGACGGGCGCTGGTGGAGGCACGGCCGGTGCTGGAGCCGGAGCCGGCTCGGCACCTGCCACGCGGACGGTCGGAATCTCGGGCGCGGCCGGT
>DASUFX010000016.1:0-4607 GCA_036274355.1 Kofleriaceae bacterium
ACTGTAATGCCGATCGAGAAGCGTGACGGGGCGTCGTTGACCTGCTCGTTCTGCGGGAAAGCGCAGAAAGAGGTCAAGAAGCTCATCGCGGGCCCCACCGTTTACATCTGTGACGAGTGCATCGGCCTCTGCAACGACATCATCGCCGAAGAGGTCGAGGCCGAGGCCGAGCAGTCCGGCAACCCGACCATCCTGCGCCCGTCCGAGATCAAGGCCGTCCTCGACGAGTACGTGATCGGCCAGGACCGCGCGAAGAAGATCCTCGCGGTCGCGGTTCACAACCACTACAAGCGCATCGATCACAAGCAGGCCGGCGTCGGCCCCGAAGAGGAAGTCGAGCTGCAGAAGTCGAACATCCTCCTGCTCGGCCCCACCGGCTCGGGCAAGACGCTGCTCGCCCAGACGCTCGCGCGCATTCTCAACGTGCCGTTCGCGATCGCGGACGCCACGAATCTCACCGAGGCCGGCTACGTCGGCGAGGACGTCGAGAACATCATTGTCTCGCTGCTGCAGAACGCCGACCACGACATCGAGCGTGCACAGCGCGGCATCGTCTACATCGACGAGATCGACAAGATCGCGCGCAAGAGCGACAACCCGTCGATCACGCGCGACGTCTCCGGTGAAGGCGTGCAGCAAGCGCTGCTCAAGATCATCGAAGGCACGACCGCGAGCGTGCCGCCCAAGGGTGGCCGCAAGCATCCGCAGCAAGAGTTTCTCCAGGTCGACACGACGAACATCCTGTTCATCTGCGGCGGTGCCTTCACCGGCATCGAGGACATCATCGAGAACCGCATCGGTCAAAAGCTGATCGGTTTCGGTGCCGGCATGAACAAGAAGATCAAGCGCACGCAGTGGGAGCTGCTGCAGGAGATCGAGCCGGAAGACCTGCTCAAGTACGGCATGATTCCCGAGTTCATCGGCCGCTTGCCGGTGATCGCGCCGCTCCACGAGCTCTCGGAAGAAGCGCTGGTTCAGATCCTCACGCAGCCGAAGAACGCGCTCGTGAAGCAGTACCAGAAGCTGTTCGAGATGGACGGCGTGAAGCTGAAGTTTGGCAAGGGCGCGCTGACCAAGGTCGCGAACATGGCGGCGTCGCAGAAGAGCGGCGCGCGTGGCCTGCGCGCGATCCTCGAGAGCGCGCTGCTCGACATCATGTACGACACGCCCGGCCAGCCGGTGAACGAAGTGATCATCAACGAGGACGTGATCGAGAATCACGCCTCGCCGCTCATCACGTACGCGAAAGAAACGAAGACCGCCGAAGCCTAACCGGCTTGTGCGTGCGTTTGCAGCGCGGTCTCGATGCAGCGCTCGAGCATGTCGAAGTCGATCGGTTTGCCGAACACGTCGTCGAAGCCCGCCTTGCGCGCGCTGTCGAAGATCAGTGGCGGGATGCGCGTGACGGCGAAGATCGTGACGTCGTGAGGGACCGCGCGCCGATAGTCCGCGGCGAAGCGGTAGCCGCGCACGTCGGGAAGCTGTAGCTCGCTGACGATCACGTCCGGCGAGAACCAGACGGCGATCCCGAGTGCTGCTCGGAACGCGCGCGCGGACTCGACCTGCCAGCCCGCATCCATGAAGTGGCGCACCAGATCGCGGCGGCTCTCGTCGTTATCGTCGACGACCAGCACGCGGCGGGTTGCCGAGGCCGGGCCAATGGCCATCGCGCCGCTCGAGGCCGAGCCAATGGCCATCGCGCCGCTCGAATCCGGGCCAACGGCCATCGCGCCGCTCGAGTCCGGGTCGACGTCAGCCGGACGGCCGATCTGTTCTTCCTCGCGCTGCACGGTGTCATACGACTCTAGCAATCGCCGTGCGCCCGTGAGACCTGCTTTTTGCGCGTAAGCCCGTGGACTGGTGATCAAACTGCGCGCCCACGCCGCGCTGTGCGCGTGTGCCACGCGGCAAATCTAGCGCTGCTCTACGGAGTGAGGTCTTTGTCGCCCGCGTCAACGACCCACTTGTCGTAGTACTCCGCTGGTTTGGTGCCGCTCTGCACCCGCGACTTGGCGCGTGCAAGTTCTTCGTCGATGAGCGTCGCGAACGAGTCGGCCGGCTGCGCTCCGGAGATGAAGCGTCCGTTGATGAAGAACGTCGGCGTCGCGTTGGCGCCCAGATGCTCGAACGCTCGCCGGTTACCGCTGAGCCACGACGTGCACGAGCCCTTCATGTCGGTGCGGAACCGATCGACATCGAGGTGGAGCTTGCGCGCGAACTTCACCATTTTCGGGCAGCCATCGGCGTCGGCCTCGCAACCGCTGTTGTCGAACTGCCGCGCTTTGAAGCCTTCTTCCCACAGCACGTGATCCATCGCAGCGAACTTGTGTTGCAAGTTCGCGGCGCAGATCGCGAGTGCAGCCGGCGTTGCGATCTGCGGATGCACGACGAGCTGCTTGCCGACCCAGCGCACGTCCTTGCCGTACCGCTTCTCGAGCTCGTCCATCGTCGCGCGTGCGCGCTCGCAAAACGGGCACGCGTACTCGTAGCCCTCGACGATCGTCACGAGCGCGTCAGCCGAACCCTCGATCGAGTCCATCGGATCGATCGCGAGCGAGTACGTTTTGTCGGGCTTGGGCTGTAGCCGGTTCGATGGCCGCGCACCGAAGCTCGGCGGCGCCGCCTTCTTCGTCAGCTCGTCGACCTTCTGCTCGAGCTCGGTGACCTCTTTGAGCAGCTGGACGTGTTTGACCTCGAGGAACTGACGCTCCTTGCGCAGCGTCGCGATTTCTTCCTCGAGCTTGGTGACTTTCTTCTCGAGCTCGTCGGTTCCGTGACAAGCCACCAGCGCTACGACCAACGCGACCCTGATCACGGCCGCACTGTACTACATGCGGAATTCGGCTCGGCGCGCGTAGTTACGCACTGAATGCGACATCGCGGATCACGCCCCCTCTCGGATCCAGGAGGACAACTCGGATGCGTGATGACTTGGATAGTTATTTGGCGTTTGCGCTCGCTGCATCGCTCGCGATCGGTGCAGCTGCGTGCGATCCCGTAAAGAACCCTGGCGATGACGAGCCACCCGGCGGCCCGGTGCTGCAGAAGCCATCGCGGTCGAGCACGATCGCGCTGTCGGATGACGGCTCGCTCGTCGCGATGGTGAACCCGGAGGACGGCAGCCTCTCGGTGTTCTCGACGGCAGACAACACACGGCTGTCGCGCACGGCGACCGGCGGCTCGCCGGCGAGTGTCGTGATCGCCGCCGACAACACGACCGCGTACGTCGCGAATCGCGCGGACGGCACGGTCGTTCGCGTGACCGGCATCGACGGCGGCACACCTGCGGTCGACGCGACGATCCAGGTCGGTGCGGAGCCGGCCCGACTCGCGCTATCGCCGACCGGCAAGCGCTTGTTCGTAGCCGAATACGCGGAGAGTCGCGTCGCCGTGATCGATACAGCGACGAATGCGATCCGCTCGACGATTGCAGTCGACCGTCCGCGCGCGCTGCTCGTCACGAACAACCTCGATGACAGCGATGACGACGAGACGCTGGTCGTCGCCGAATTCTTCGGCCGGCCGGTGCCGGGTGGTGAGGCGCGCGACGATGGTCGCGTCGGTTACCTGCGCCTGTACTCGCTCGCCGATCTCGAGACCCCCAAGAGCATCAAGCTCGATTCGATCGATAGCGGATTTGCCAAAGGTGGCGTCGCGACGAACCCGACCGTGCACGCGTCACCGAATCAGCTCGGCGCGCTCGCGATCGCGAACGACCGCCTCTACGTGACGAGTGTGTCGGCGTCGCCCGAAGGTCCGACGCGCTTCGACAACAACGTGTTCCCGGTCATCTATGTCGCCGATCTCGCCGGCGCCGCCGAGGTGCGCGATGCGAGCGGCACGGTCAACCTCGCGCGCAAGATCGTCGACGCGATTCCGAGCCCGTCGCCCACGAGCCCACGGTTTCTGCCCGGCGATCTCAGCGATCTCGACTTCGTGCCCGAGTCGCAAGTCGCGTACGCGGTCGGTCGCGCCGGTGACGTGATGGTGCGCGTGACGTTTGGCACCGACGTCCAGATCGGCTCGACGCAGAACAAGCTGATCGATCTCGCGGGCAACGACACGATCGGCAAGTGCCAAGGCCCGACCGGCGTCGCGATCGACGGTGCGCACCAGCGCGCGTACGTGAACTGCTGGATCACGCACAAGCTCGGTGTCGTCGATCTCGCCGCGCAGTCGATGACGGCCGCACTCGATGCATCACCGCTGCCGACCGACGCGCTCGAAGCATCGGTGCAACGCGGCATGCGCTTCTACTTCACGGGCCGTGCGCGGTGGTCGAACGCCGGCGCGAACGGCGCGAAAGGCGGCGAAGGTTGGTCGTCGTGTGGCTCGTGCCATCCCGACGGCCTCACCGACAACATGACGTGGGTGTTCGCAGCGGGTCCGCGCCAGACGACGTCGCAAGACGGCTCGTTCTCGCACGGTGCGGGCACGCAGAAGCAGCGCATCTTCAACTGGACCGGCATCTTCGACGAGCATCACGACTTCGAGCGCAACACGCGCGATGTCTCCGGTGGTCTCGGAGCGATCACGACCGCGGCCACGGCGGCCGACTGCAACCAGCTCGACAAGGAGCAGCAGGTGCCGCTCACCGCGAACCTGCT
>DASUFX010000017.1:0-6120 GCA_036274355.1 Kofleriaceae bacterium
AGATCATCGCCGCGGCCTTACGCGAGAGGTCGAGATGACTCTCCACCAATCGCGCACGCTCGGCCGCTTCCACACTTCGACCCTATCACTTTCTGCTAGCTTCCGGCCCGTGGGCACGTTCACGGTGCTCGGCGCGACCGAGCTTGGCGAGCTCGCCGAAGCATTCAGCCTCGGCGCGGTTCAGTCGTCGCGCACGATCGCTGCGGGAACGATCAACTCGAACTTCGAGCTCGTCACCGACGGCGGCCGTTACTTCTTGCGCATCAACGAAGGCAAGGCGGAGGTCGACGTCGCGTGGGAATCGCGGCTCGTCGCCGCACTCGCCGAACAAGGTGTCGCCACGCCACCGCCGATGCTCGCGCGCGACGGCCGACCGTACGCGCCGCTACACGGAGGCGGCGTCCCGAAGTGGGTGAGCGTGTTTCCGTGGCGCGATGGCTCGCATCTCGCGGCCGATGCGATCACGCCCGCGATCGCGACGGCGTTCGGCGCCGAGCTCGCAACGCTGCATCGCGTGGGCGCGCAGCTACCGTCGGCGTGGCGGCGCGGCAGCATCTACGATCACGATCATCTCGTCGCGCGCTTTCAACGTTTCGAGCGCCTGGACGATCCGCTGCTCGCCGCAGCCAAGCGCGTGCTCGCCGAGGAGATCGCGGTCGCCGGTGCCGCCTCGTACATCCGCCGGCGCGCCACGCACGGCATCATTCACGGCGATCTGTTTCGCGACAACGTGCTGTGGCAAGGCGAGCGCATCACCGCGATCCTCGATTTCGAGCAGGCATCGGGCGGCAGCCTCGCGTATGACCTCGCGGTCTGCATCAACGATTGGTGCTGGACCGGCGCACCTCGCTTCGAGCTCGCGCGCGCGCTGATCGAGGGCTACCAATCGGTGCGCCCGCTGACCGACAGCGATCGCGAGGCGCTGCCCTACGAGATCCGCGCAGCAGCAATGCGATTCACGATCACCCGCATCACGGATGTCTATTTGGCAAGGGTCACAAACCCCGATAAGGACTTTCGTGCCTTTCTGGCGCGTTGCGAAGCTTGGCGTGGCCCGTCGCTTGGCCAACTTACGTCGACGTTGTAGCGTTCCGCGCGCTGGCTCCATTTCTGCAAATGCCGGCGAGTGAGCGATGACTAGGTTGTCTGTGTTCTTGGCGATTGCGGCTCTCGCCGCCTGTGGCCATGGCGGCTCGTACGTACCGGGCACCAGGGTTCCTTATTCGGAAGCGAACAAGAGCGTGCTCCAGGCGGTCGAGGAGTATCGAATGGCAGTCGAGCGTGGTGACGCCGACGCGCTGATGCTGATGGCTCACAAGCAGTACTGGGAGGATTCCGGAACGCCGTCGGGCGGCGACGACTACGGCTACGAAGGTCTTCGCAACGTGCTGACGACGCGCCTCCAGAAGGCGAGCGATATCCGCTACTCGATGCGGTACATCGCCGTGCACCAGGAGTGCGACGACAATCTCAAGCCCGGCTGCAAGGCCGCCGTCGACGTGCTGATCGACGCGAGCTTCACGGTGACGAGCGCACTCGGCCAGCCCAAGCGCCCCGACAAGCGCGATCAGAACCAGCTCGTGCTCGAGTGGGACGGCCATCGCTGGCTGTTCCTCTCGGGTATGTAGTCACTTCGATAAGCGTCCGGTCGCGGTAAACGCGAGCCGTTGCGCCCAATCGTCGGCGAGCAGGCGATCGCTCTGATTCATGTCGGGGCCGCGCAGCACGGCGATTGCTCGCTCGACGCGCGCCGTGTCGTTCGCGCGAAACGCGGCGACGGCCAGCTTCCGGGCAGCGTTCCTCGTGAAGCTGATGCCGGGCACGCCGAGCGTGAGGCTCTTGTCGAGCGCGTCGGCGGCGTCGGCCCATTCGCCGGCGACGTACTTCTGCAAGCCGTAGAGGTAGTAGCCAAAGCCGAGGTCCGGCTCGGCGATCGTCGCGAGCAACGCCCAGCTCGGCTGATCCCACGTGCCGGCCGGCGCGAAGAAGTAGCCGCGAAGGGCGGCGCCGGCGTGACCTTCGTGATGAAGCGCGAACCACTCGGCGTCGAGCTGGCGGCGAGCGTCGGCGTCGACGGGCAGCTTGCGGGCACGCTCGATGATCGCGGTCGTCTTCGCGAGATCGCCGGTCGACGACGCAACGCGGGCGAGTCGCTCGAACCCGATCACGCGCAACGTCGACGTCACGGTCTCCGACTCCGAAAGCGAGGTCCACAGCGCGATGGCTTCGGCGCGCTGGGCCGCGTTGCCGCCGTACAGCATGTCGGCGAGCTCGAGCTTGTACTTCGGCTCCTCGGGCGCGTCGCTGCACACGTCGCGATACAGCGCGATCGCCTTTGGACGATCACCCTGCGCGTTCGCGATCTGCGCGCGCTCGCGGCGTGCGGCATTCGCGTGCGGACACGGTCGCGCGAACACGCTGCCGGCGCGGAACCGTTCGCGCGTGCCTTCGATCTCGTCGGGGGGCAGCGTGATCGAGCTGATCATCGTGCGCCACTCGGTCTCGAGTGCACCCGCACTCTTGCCGTACACGCGATCGAAATCGCCGCCGCTGCGATACAGCTCGCGCAGCATCGGCGCGCCATACGTGTCGAGCAGATACCGCATGAACGAGCCGGCGGTCGTATAGCTGCGCGCCGACGACACGGTGAGAAAGCCGAGCGACAACAGCTCGCGGATCGACGGCGTGAGGCCCATCGCCTGCATTGCGCGCACCGCTTCGTGCGGCGTCAGGCGGTCGTAGCCGGCGGGCCAGTCGAGCGCGACGGCGAGGCCTTCGATCAATCCAGGGCTCACCATCACCGGCACCCCGGCGACGCGCCGCGCGGCGACGCCGAACATCGGATCGCCGAACGCGCTCGCGACGGCATGTGCGATCTCGTGTCGCAGCGAGCCGTGCGGAAAGCCGCGGTGCTCGAGATAGATCTCGCGCCGCCACGGCTTCGCCATCTCGACATCCTTCGCGCCGATCCAGCGCGCCTTCTGATCGCGACTGGCGAACAGAAACGATCGGATCTTGCCGGGCGGCGCGACGCCGATCTGCGCGACGACCTGCGCATACCGAAACTCGTGATCGGCGGCGACCAGCGCGATGTCGCGTTCGATCTCCGGCGTGCGCGCGTAATGAATGATGAAGTGCGGCGTCTCGATGCGGCCGCCGAGCTCGGCCTCGATCTCCTGCGCGTCGATGCGATAGCCGAGGTCGCCGCCGAGTAGATGCAGTGTCACGCCGCCGGCACAGCAGGCGAGGGCGATCACGAGCGGCGCAATCCGGCGGCTCGCCGGCCGTGGCTCGCGCGTCACGCGAAACCGCGGCACGTCGAGCCGGGCGGCGACGATCGCGACGACAGCGACCACCCACGCGAGCTGCTCGAGCCGCGACCACAGAAGCGGCATTCCGAGCTGGACGTTCTCGTCGTACAGGTTGCCCGGGAAGTAGCCGAGGATCGCGTTGTACGTGAACACGGGCGGCGCCGCATAGAACGCGTACAGCGCCCCGCCAGCGACGAGCAGCAGCGGCACGAGCGCGACGAGTGTGCTGCGATGCGGCTTCGTAATCCACACGACGAGCGACAGCACGGCGGCAACCAGTGCGGCGACGAGCAGCCCGCCGACGACGTCGCTCGCCGCGATCGCGACGACGATCCCGACCACCGCGCCAAGCGTTCCGACAAACACAAACGCGAACGGCCGGTCGGCGCGAGCCTCACTCGGACCGCGCGACCCCACGGCGACACCAAGCGCATGGCCGAGCGCACCGGCCAGCGCTGCCGTCACGATCGGCATCGCGAGGTACGCCTTGATCCCGAACCACCAGTCGCAGGTCGGCACCCAGATGCCGCGGACCGCGGCAATCAACGCAGGCGGGAGCACGACCGCCACCGCCAACGCCGCCGCCGCGACGCTGGTGCGCGCTAACGCACGGCCCGGATACACAGCGCGTTCGAGCGCAGGCTCATGCATCCATTGCAGCTCGCGGGCGAGTGCCGCGCCGAGGTCGAGCCCGCTGATCGCGGCGAACACGGACATCACGAACGCCAGCTCGTAGCCGAGCACGTTGAACAGCGGGACCAGCCCCAAGCCGAACCCGAGCACCACGGTCGCCAGACTGAGCCAGACCCAGAGTCGCGGCCGCCGGAGCATCCGCCGGATCGCGCCCCGTCCGGACACGACCTTCATCACTTAATCCTGGTAGAGTGAGTCGTGGTCGACGACAAGGCAGAGCGACGGACGAGCAAACGCCGCCCGATCGAGCTCAAGGTCGAATACAAGCGACTCAACACGTTCTTCGCCGACTACACCAAGAACATCTCGCGGGGCGGCACGTTCATCAAGACGAGCAAGCCGCTTCCGGTCGGTACGGAGTTCTTGTTCAAGCTGTTTGTCCCCGGGCGCAACGAACCGCTCACGATCCACGGTGAGGTCCAACGCATCGTTTCCGGCACCGACGTCGATGGTGACGGTGATCCCGATGAAGGCATGGCAATTCGTTTTGTCTACCGCGAGGGCGATCCGCAAGCGGAAATCGCTCGCGTCGTAGAAGGCATGATGACCGACTCGCTCGGCCCGCGCCTCTACGCCAAGCTGATGGAACAGGCGCACAAGCGCGGGAGCTGACGGCGTGGCAATTCCGCGCTTCTTTCGTTATCTCGCGCCGAACCTCATCACGCTGTCGTCGATGATTTTCGGACTCGTCTCCCTCTGGGCGGCGAGCCACGGCAACGCCTCGCTGTCGGCCTGGATGATCATCTACGCGGTCCTCACCGACCGTCTCGATGGCCTCGTCGCCCGCGCGTTGAAAGCGACGAGCGAGCTCGGCATGCAGCTCGACTCGTTCGCCGACTTCCTCAACTTCGGCATCGCGCCCGCGTTCCTCGTGCTCTCGTACGTCAGCAGCCGTGTCGAGTACTACCAGCACGGCACCGGCCACTACCTGCTCTTCATCGCGTGCGGCGCGTACATGCTGTGCGCCGTCTTTCGCCTCGCGCGCTACAACGTCCTCTCCGACGACCAAGTCCCGACCAAGATCTTCTTCGGATTCCCAACGACGCTCACCGGCGGCCTGATCGCGATCTGGATCCTCGTCTTCCTCAAGTACGACCCGACCTACCGTACGTTCGGTGGCCCGAAGCTGTTCGGTGACAACCTCCAGACGCCCGAGTCGGTCTGGAAGTACCTGCCGATCGCGATGGTCGTCGGCGGCTACCTCATGGCCTCGCGCCTGCCGATGCCCAAGGTCGGCATGACGAGGAACAAGCTCGTCAGTGTCGTCCTGCTCATCCTCGTCGTCACCGGCTACATCTGCGGCTTCGCGATGTCGTTCCCGGAGATCTGCTTCGGGATGCCGACCATCTGGAGCATCATGTTCCTGATCTGGGGCCAGGCCTCCGCGAAGGCACGCGCGATGTACCCGCCGCCGCTGTTCCCCAAGGCGAGCCCCGAGCGCAAGTTCGAGCGTCCGCAGGAGGACCTCGAGGACGTCGTGCTCGACGAGTCGCGCCAATCGCAGCCGGTCCTGGACGCCGCGGCCGCCGCGGCAACCGCTGCAGCTGCGCGACATGACGCGAAGTGAGGCCACTCCATCGGCCGGCGGCTTGACAGGTATGGATCCGGCGCGCTACCCAGTGCGCACCCAACACGGGGGTTTAGCTCAGCGGGAGAGCATCGGCTTTGCAAGCCGAGGGTCTGGGGTTCGATCCCCCAAACCTCCACGTAGTTACGAGAGCGGCGGCGGCGTTAGTCACCAATTAGTCACCGGCGAGTCGGCGATCGCGGCATGCAACCGGACAATCATCGCGCACCGGTACGGGATATCTCCGCCACGCAACTGGGCTGTCCAACAGCAGCGGTGCCGTGAGCTCAATCATCTGCTCTGTGTCGCCGCCAGCCGTTCCCATCGCGCGCCGCAGCAGTCGGACCGCGAGGAGCAAGCCTGCCCAGAACGACACGAACGAGACTGTGGCGATGGGGGCGCCCGGCGGTCCGACGACGGCGTCGAAGTAAGCGCAGCCAGCGCAACGTCGCCCTGGTTCGTGTTCGGATGCTTGCACGAGAAAGTCATCGGTTCCGGCAATCGCCAACCACGCCGGCCACTCCTTCTGGATGAGCCACCGTGCGGGTA
>DASUFX010000018.1:0-10542 GCA_036274355.1 Kofleriaceae bacterium
ATGCGGCGTCGTCGACGGTAGCGGCGTCACCGACTTCATCGGCGCGAGCCCATTCGCGCGCCGCCACCGCCCGTACTCTTCGAACAGCGCACCGGTCAACGCGTCGGCCCAGCGCCCGTAGCCGATGTTGCTGAGGTGCACGTGGTCTTTGAACGCGACGCGCGGCTCGGCGATCACCCAGCCGTGCATCTGATCGGCGCCGCCCATCGCAGCGAACGTGTCGAAGAACGCGACGTGGTTGCGCAGCGCGGCCGCGTGCTCGACCGCGATGATCTCGCGCAGGATCGCCGGCGTGCGCCACTCGCACTCGGGCGTGACGCCCGCATCGACATCCGCGCTGCCCGAACCAGAGCTCGAGCCAGCGCGATCTTTGACACGGGGCGGCTTCTTGACGCGATCGCACGCCTTGCCACCTTCGCGCACGCCCATGTCGGGCGGCCCGAGGATCAAGATCGCCGCTGTCGGCACCGCCGCGCGAATGCGCTGGATCGTCTCGTCGTAGTACTTCGCCATGTCCTCGAGCACGAGGTCCGGATCGTCGGCTTCATTCGTGCCGTACTGGAGGACGACGAGCTTCGGATCGCGCGTCGCGAGCTGCTCCCCGATGATCGCCCAGTCCCACGAGCGCAGGCTCCCGAGCCGACGACCGACGACGCCGAGCGAATCGACGATCACACCGGGCTTCAGGCGCTCGAGCACGACCCCGAACAGATCGAGCACGCCGCCGCCGCCGTGTTCCAGCGTGAGCTTGTGCGGGCCATCGTCGAGCGGAATCACTTGCCGGCCCGGATGCGACGGCTCGATCGGCGCCGTCTTCGTCGGCAGTGACTGCCACGCGCCGTCGTCGACGCGATAGCGGAGCACGCCGTGATCGGGCGCCGCGTAGTAAAGGATCTCGAACTGCGCGGTGCGCGTTCCCGCCTGGCACTCGCCGCAGGTCTCGACCCACAGCTGCGCGCCCTTGCTCTTGCCCGACACGCGAAGGCCGGCGACGCCAAACGGCTCGGCATCGCCGCGATGACCGCCGACGGCTCCGGTCCACTTGCCGCTGCGGCCATAGCGAACGTCGCGCTGGTAGTAGTGATGCACCGGTGGCTTGCCCGCCCCGACGAGCCCACGGCCCGCATCGCCGAACTGGTGCTGCCAGGTGACGCGCAGCCGCGACGTCATCGCATCCCCCGCGGTGTGCGAATCGCCGAAGAACAAGAGCAGCGTGCGCCCGTTCGGATCGCCACTTTCGGTGGCAGCGAGCGCCGAGAACAGCGCATCGAGCGTCCCGGGTGGCGCATCGAGGTTGCCGAGATACGACGGCGTCTCGGCGCTGCCACCGTTGCCACCACCGCCGGTCGCGCCTGCGCCCGTGCTCGCATCGGCGTGGGCTGGCCTCGGTGCCGTCGTCTTCTGCGCGCGTTCGCCATCGCAACCAACGCCGCAACCGACGAGCGCGATCAAGGATGCAAGCGCGAGGCTACTTCGGCCCATATTGCTTCGCGCCCACCATCAATGCGTCGTACACGGCGTCGGCCATCTTGTTCGCGCCCGCCTTCGACAGGTGCAGGAAGTCGCTGTTCACGTACTTGCGCTTGAACCACTTCACCGACGAGCCCTTGCCGCCCATCCAGTCGTACGTCGAGTAGAACGCGCAGCCCTGTGCATGTGCCGCCGCGCGCTGCGCCGCGACGAGGACCGGCATCACCGGCCGCGACGCGTAGCCATCATCCTTCACCTCGGCTTGATCGGTCGGCGACACGACAAGACACGACGCCTCCGGCCTGCCCTTGCGAATCGGCGCGAGCAGCTTCTCGTAATGCGACTGGTACTCCTTCATCGCGTGGTCTTTGGGATGTAGCCACTGTGCTTCGTTCGCGCCGATCATGATCATGATCAGATCCGCGCCGCGGTGAGCGAGCTCGGCCGCGTAGTGCTCCTCGTTGTGCGCCGCGAAGCTCTTCACGTGCACGCTGACGATGCCGAGGTTGTCGACGACAGCACCGGTCGCATTCTCGAGCGAGATGCCGAACACGCGCGTCTTGCCCTCGCCTTTGATCTCGACCTTGCTCGCGCCCTTGTCCGTGGTGCCGAGTGCCCACGCTGCCGCCTTCGCATCGGCCTTCGTGTTGGCATGGATGATCTCGACGCCGTCGGCGGTCACCGTCGCGACGCCACCGTGCGGCTGCATCAGGTAGTAGAGCTCGGCCTTCGTGATCTTGCCGGCGAGCTTCATCGACGTCTTGCCGCTGTTCGTCTCGACCGAGGCGCCGCCCGGCCCGTAGAAACCATCGGCCGTATGCGCCATCGAGATCGCATAGGTCAGCCAGTTCTCGCCGCCGCCACGCGTGATGCCCTCGTTGTGACAGAAGCGATGCGGTGCAAGCGCGAACACGAAGCCAGGCCCGCCGTCGCCGAGGTCGCTTTGCAGCCGCGACCGCAGTCGCCCGGGTAGATCGTCGGTCGCGACGACCGAGTCGCCGTACCACGACACGCGCAGCGCGCGGCCGAGCTTGCCGGCCTTCGCATCCGCGAACGAGCGGTAGAACGCGTCCATCGCCCAGTGCTTGCAAGCCTGATCGGTACCGTCGATGCAGACGTCATCGAGCGCGGCGACGTCGTGGCTACCAGCGGCCGGCGTCGGCAGCTTCGCGACGAGGTCCGAATCGTCGCCACCATCGGGCTGTGCCGCGGCGGCCATCGTCCCCGCCGGTCCTGCACTCTGCGCCTCGCGCTTCTTGGTGAGGCGATCGGCCAGCGCGGACACGTTGCCATCGACGACCAGGAGGCCCGCCACCAGCGCGGCCGCAAACCAACCCAATGCCGGAGCGATCGTCCAGCTGCGCTCAGGCGCGGACATCCGGGACGAAGGTATGCGAACCATGGAGGGAGTCAATGCCGCTGGCCTAGGCCTCGCATTGGGATCGGACATAGGGAGGATCCGTATGCGTACACTTGGCAGCGTTTGCTTATTCGCGGCTGTGTTTGCCGCAGGATGCGGGGACGACGACGCCGTCACACCGGATACCCAGACCGGTAATCACCCACCTCCGCGCGTCATTCCTGGTGGCGGAATCGGCGACGGCGCCATCGACGGTGTCGTGAATCTCTACGTGATCGACAACGTCTCGCATGCCCCGATTTCCGGCGCGACCGTGCGAGTTGGCGACATCGACGGCACGACGGACGCGACCGGGTTGTTCATCGCCGACGGCGTGGTCGGTCCCCAGACCGTGCTCGCAAAAGCGACCGGCATGCGCTCCGAGATGTGGATCGGCGCGAACGGCGCGAACATGACGCTCGCGCTCGAGACCGCGACGGCGCCGACACCGACCCAGGCCAACATCTCCGGCTCGATCACCGGCTTCAACACGCTGACGGTGCCGACCGGTCACAACAAGACCGCTTTGATCAGCTACTCGCAGGACGACAAGCTCGGCGACGCTGGCAACAACATCCAGACCGCCGGCAACCAGAACATCTGCACGACGAATCAGCCGACCGGCGGTTGTACGTTCACCGTGACGACGCGCACCGGCAGCGTCGCGCTGCTCGCGGCGATTTACGACCACGACACGAACGGCACGCCGCTCAACGGCAACGACGACACGTTCACGTTGATCGGCTGGGCGACGTCGTCGAGCCTCAACGTCGCGAACGGCGTCGATCAGACCGGCATCGCGCTCACGATGGTGGACGTCGGCAACCTCGCCAACGTCACCGTCACGTTCGGCACGCCGCCGACCAGCCTACCGAACGTCGCCGCGATCGTCGGCATCGAGCTCGGCGCGGCCGGCGTGTTCCAGCTGCTGCCGCAGATCCTCACGCCGTCCGCGGCGACCGTGCTCGCACCGAAGCTCGCGGCATTCTCCGGCGCGACCTACCGGCTCACCGCGATCGCGAACAACGGCAACGCCGTAACGTCGGCATCGAGCGCCAAGCTCGTGCGCGGCCAGAGCACGATGTCGCTCGATGCGGGCACGTGGATCGATATCGCGTCGTCGCTGACGCTTACGCGTAGTGGTGGCTCGTGGAGCCCGGTCAGCGGCGCGCTCATCCAGGGTGTCGAGTACGAGCTGCCCGACGCGACCCAGCTGCTGTCGGTGACCTCGTTCGACGGCTCGACATCGTTCACGATCCCCGACGTCCTCGCGTTGCCGGCGAGCGGAACCCTGATCGCGCGCGGCACTGCGATGATGGGAACGCTGGATTTGCAGAACTTCTCGCTCGACAGCGATTTCACGAAGGTCACGGGCTTCTCGGCGCAGCCGCTGCAAATCGATTGACGTATGCTCGGGTCGTGCGGCCCGAGCTCGACGAGACCCAAACTGCAGCGCTGGACGAAACAGCGACGCAGGACAAGTCGCCGGCGCTCGACAAGACAGCGACGGCGCGCGCGAAGGAGGCGCCACCACCCGCAGGCGCCGATCTCGCCGAGGGCGTGCGCCTCGGTCACTTCAGGATCGAGCGCAAGCTGGGTGCCGGTGGCATGGGCGAGGTCTATCTCGCGACTGATCTCGCACTCGATCGGCCGGTGGCAATCAAGGTGCTGCCGAGCGGCACCGCGTCGGGCAAGGCACGCGAGCGGCTGATCAAAGAAGCCCGCGCCCAAGCGCGCGTGAACCACACGAACGTCGCGCACATCTACTTCATCGGCGAAGAAGAAGGACGCCTGTACTTCGCGATGGAGTACGTCACCGGCAAGACGCTCGCCGAGCGGATCGCGGCCGGCCCGCTCCCCGTCGAGGATGCGCTAGCGGTCATTCGCGCCGCCACACTCGGGCTGCGCGAAGCGCAACGCTCCGGCTTCACGCATCGCGATGTCAAACCGTCGAACCTGATGGTCGATGGGCACGGCGTGGTCAAGGTCCTCGACTTCGGTCTGGCTGCAGGCTCGCCCGGCAGCGTCACCGACGGACCGGTCGCACAGACCACGCTCGCCGGCACGCCGCTCTACATGGCACCCGAGCAAGCGCGCGGCGAGGCGATCGACTTTCGCGCGGACATCTACGCGCTCGGAGCGACGCTGTTCCACCTGGTCTCCGGTCACCCGCCGTTCATCGCCGACAGCGTCGACGAGCTACTGACGTTGCACGCGAGCGCAGCGCGACCACTCGTGCCACGCGGCGACAACCCGCGCACGACGATCAAGGCGATCGGCTCGCTCATCGCGCGCATGATGGCGCCCAATCCCGCCGACCGCTTCGCCAGCTACGACGAGCTGCTGCGCGCGCTCGAGCTCGCGTCGGTCGAGCAAGCGCGGCCGGCCGGCATCTGGGTACGTGGCATCGCTGCGTTCCTCGACTTTCTGCTCGTGTTGATCGTCCTCGGCCTCGTCGAGGGGCTCGTCGAGCTGATCCACACCCCGGGCGACTTCGTGCGCGGCCCCGTCGTGCTCGTCACGACGTACATCTACAGCGCGCTCGCGATCGGACGCTGGGGCACAACCGCAGGCAAGGGGCTGTTCGAGCTCCAGGTCGTCTCGGTCACGACCGGCGATCGGCCGACCTGGCGGCAGGCGATCCGGCGGCAGCTGATCGCGGCGACCCTGCCCCTCGCCTTCACGGTCGGCGACGAAGCGTTCGGAGCGCTCCACTTCGCCTGGCCTGCCTTCATCTGCCGGATCCTTCTCGGCCTGACGGCCGTGTACTACTTCTTCGCGATGATGCATTCATCGCTTCGCGTGCCTGGCAAACGCGCCCCGTGGGACCGGATGTCGGGGACGATGGTGCGCTATCGCACGACCCGCGGGAGCACCGGCGCAGCCGCCTGATCCGCTGCTACCATTGTGCGGTCAGCATGCGGTGGCGGCTGTTTTCTCCATGCGTGGCCCTCGCGGTCAGCTGTACGCCGCCTCCGCCCACGCCGATGTATTCAGCGCAGTACGCGCCGACGCCTGAAGTCCAACCCGCTGCCTACGATCCGACCCTCGCCGGCACCGTCGTCGATCGCATGAGCGACTTCGGCTTCGATGGCGGCCGCATCGACTTCGAGATGCGCCGCGACGGCGAGACCATCCTCGAGATCGCGCGCAATCGCTACGCGATTCCGGTCGTCATGCACTGGTCGTTCGACGAGCTCGACAACCTCGATCCGGCGGGGCCGATCACCGATACGACGCTGTTGCCCGCCGCCGACAAGCCGAACGGCTACGGCGCGTCGGTCGTGCTCACGACGTTCCACATCCGCGACATGCACCGCCCGTTTCATCGCCAGCTCGAGATGCACGCGCGATTCGGCGATCCGAGCGCGCGTGCCGAGCCGTACGCGTATCGCCTGCCCTATCGCGCAGGCAGCACGTTCTCGGTGCTGCAGGGCTTTCACGGCACGTTCTCGCATCGCGGCTCGAACGAGTACGCGATCGACTTCGATTGCCCGGTCGCGACGCCAGTGCTCGCCGCACGCCCCGGCGTCGTCGTCGCGTCGAATGCGGCCGCGCAGGGCTCCGGCACCACGCCCGAGTTCCTCGAGTACCGCCGCACGAACTTCGTGCTCGTGCTCCACGACGACGGCACCCTCGGCGAGTACATGCACCTGTCACCGAGCGGCGTGAAGGTCAGCGTGGGACAGCACGTCGAGCGCGGCGACGAGCTCGCCCTGTCGGGCAATACCGGCTTCTCGTCGACGCCACACCTGCATTTCCAGGTCATGACCGCGGCAAGTGATGGCATCTCGGCGCAGTCCTTCCCGTTCCAGCTCGCGGTCTCGGCCAAGCGTACGGAGGCGCCCGTGCAAGGCCGCTCGTACCCGAGCTGGGAATAGGTCGCCGGCGCGATGGGCGGCTGCGATAATTCGGGCATGGCGCGGCTCCCGCTCGCCGCTCTGCTCGGCTGCGTGCTCGCTGCACCAGCATCCGCGCAGCCACGCCCGACGCCTGCAACCGCGCAGTCACGCCCAGCGCCGCGCCGGCTGCTCGAGGCGCCTGTATTCACGATCCGGCCGCAGGGCGCGCTGTCCGCGTTTGTCGGTGAAGGTGTCAATGTCAACGTCGCGTGGCGTGCCGTCGCCGAGGCAACGCGTTATCGCGTGACGCTGACCGCCGCCGATGGCACGGCGACCGATGTCGAGGTGCGCGGCGTCGTCTTCGAGAAGAAGAGTCTCGCGCCGGGTCGCTATCAGCTCACAGTGACCGCGATCGACGCCAGTGGCATGGAGGGCGCGCTCAGCGAGCCGCTGCCGCTCAGCGTCGTCGAAGTTCGCGCGATACCGCCCGGTGCCGACGGCCCGATGCCACCGACACGTGGAGCCTACGCCGTGGGAACGCGGTTCTCGGTGGCTGGCATGCACTGCGAAGTCACGAACGCAGCAATCGACGACCTGCTCGTGCTCGCGGAGAACGAGCTGCGCGTCACGAAGCCGGGGCTTGCCACGCTGCGCTGCGCGGGCATCCCTGGCTATCTCGAGAAGCAGGTCGTGATTGCACCGATCACTATCGCCGCAGAGTCGACCGACGTCCCCCGCGGTGCCGGCGCGATCGTCCACGTCACGTTCGCATCGGTCGCATACATCGGCGAACACTTGGACGTCCAAGCATTGGGGGACATCACGATCGGCGATATAGAGCGGACCAGGTTCGGGCTCGATGTCCCTGTCGCCGCGCCGCTCGCTGCGAAATCCGGCGGCCTCGAGCTCCACGCCGGGACGTTCGAGATCGGCCGGGTCGAGCTCCGGCTCGTCGCACCACCAGCGCCACCACCGCCTCCTGCCCGCGCACCACTGCACTGGCAGGCGCTCGATGTCGGTGGCCAGATCGGTGCGTTTTTTCCGCCGAGTACTGCCGAGAACGCGACCGCCATCGGCCACCCGTTGAATGCGGCAGATATCGTGACCGCCGGTCCGCTCGCCGGTCTCCGGCTCGGCTTTTTCCCGATCGCACGCGTCGGGCTCGAGGGCGAGATCTCGATTGCCGCGGGTGGCTACGGCGACGAGTCTGGCATCGCGCAGATCCTGGCGACTCGCGCACAGCTTGCGGTCCGAGTTATCGAAGCGGGCCGGGTCGGAATACGCCTATTCGCCGGCACAGGCGCGCTGACGACGCTCCGCGCCCGCAATAGTTCGCAACAAAGCGCTACCGGGGAGGTTCACGGCGGCGGTGCGCTGACCTTCGCGCTGACCCCCAATTTGTGGCTCAGATTCCAACTCTCAGACGTGGTGACGAGCGCGCGTGACGGAGGCTATGCGCACGTTCTCGAGTCCCAGCTCGGCATCTTCACCCGATTCGGGCGCCGCGATTCCTTCTAGTGATACGATGGCCGGGTGAGGTGTCCGGTCTGCTCTACACGCCCTGCTGAGGTTGGGGTCCTCTGCGAGGAGTGTCGCGACGAGCTCGCGAGTCCGATCAAGATCAGTCAGGAGCAGATCCTGACGCGCGTCCAAACAGCGACGACAGCCGCGCTCATCGATATCTGGGGTCGTCCCCATCAGCTCGATGTGCACTCGAAAGTCGGTCGCCAGGTCGAGGATCACGGCATCGCCGTGCTCGAACCGAGCGTGTCGCGCTTGCATGCCGAGCTGCAGTATTCCGGCGGCGCATGGTCAGTGAAGGATCTCGGCTCGGCGAACGGCACTTATGTCGAGGACAAGCTCGTCGAGGGCTCGATGCCCGTCGCGGCGGGCGAACGCATCCGCTTCGGCCATATCGCGTTCTATCTTGTCGATGACGTTGCCCGTCTGCCGCCGGCGAAATCGGCGCGTACGGTGACGACGACGATCAAGCCGCAGAACGTCCCGATCAACAAGCACGCGCAGACCACTGACGCCGAGTTCGAGGAAGAGAGCACGGACGTCGGCCTGCCCGAGATGCGGTTCAAGCTGCACGAGCCCACCGGCGGTGGCGGCGGCCTGATCGAGGTCGACGGCAAGCAGGTCCAGCTCACGACGACGCAGTTCGAGCTGATGGCGCTCATGATCAAGCGCATGGCGGCGGAGGCCCACCAGCCCGAGCTCGTGAGAGGCTTCGTACGCAGCTCGGAGCTGATCGCCGATCTCTCCTGGGATACCCGCGAACCGAGCGAGAACCACGTAAAACAGCTCGTCCGCCGCGTTCGCCGCGCTCTGATGAAGTCCGAAATCGGTGACCTGATCGAGTCGCGGCATCGTTTCGGGTACCGCTTGCGCGCGATCCCGAAGTCGCCGTAGCGCTATTCTCGGGCGCAATGCGCCCATTCGTAGTGCTCACCCTGGTGATGGCCACAGCTGCGCCCGCTGCGGCCCAGAAGTTCGAATACGGCAAATACGACGACGTCAAAGACGTCAAGAAGATCGAGTGGCTCGCCGCCGCCGAAGGCGGCATCGTGCTCACGACCGGTAACTCGGAGACGACGACGGCCACCGCCGGCCTCAAAGCGTCGCGCAAGGAGGGCAACAACAAGCTGACCCTCGAAGGCAGCGGCGCCTACGCGAAGGCTGGCCTCTGGATCCTCTACGACCGCAACGGCAACGGCACGATCGATGACAACAGCGAGCTGCTCGCGGCCAACACGATCACGGCCGAGACGCTCGCAGGCAAGCTGCGGTACGACCGCTTCCTCACCGAGCTCAACTCGCTGTTCATTGCCGCGCTCGCGAGCCGCGACCTGCCGGCGGGCAAAGAGCTCGTGTTCGGCGGCCAGCTCGGCTACAGCCGCAGCCTCTACAAGTCAAAGACGGCGAACACCGTCGGCGAGTTCGGCTACGACTTCTCGCGCGAGGATCTGGTCGCGCCCGGCGATCCAGTCGCGATCCACTCACTGCGCGCGTTCATCGGCCACCATGCGACGATGACCACCGGCACCGACCTCGATGCCGCGTTCGAGGTGCTCACGAACCTAAACACGCTCGACCTGCCGACCGGCAAGGACGGCGGCCCGTTGCAGGACACCCGCGTGAACACGAAAATCGCGATCACGGCGAAGATCGGTCAGAACCTCGCGTTCCAGACTGCGCTCGAGGCCAAGTACGATCACCGCCCGGGTCCGCTCGGCATCAAGAACCTCGCCATGGGCTTCACGCCAGAAGCTGCGACACTCGACACCCTGATGAAGGCGTCGTTCATCTACACGTTCGTCGGCGCGACGCCGAAGTGACGCGCTAGCCGCGGCGGTGACGCGCGCCGTTCGTGCGCGTGCTCGGGCGGTCTTCGACGGTGGCGGCAAGCTCCTCGAGGAGAGCGCGCAGCGACTTCATCTTCTTGGTGCCCAGGCGGGTCGCCCAGCGCGCCTCGGTGGCCGCTGCGACGCGCTTGACCTCGGCGGCCCACGCCCTTCCCTTTGGTCCAAGCCGCACGCGCTTGATCACGCCGTGGTCAGGATCGGGGAAGCGCTCGACCATCCGCATGGTCTCGAGGTCATCGATCAAATCGCCCACGGTCTGCTTGGGCAGCGACACCGCCGCAACCAGATCCGCTAGCCGCACGCCTTCCGGCGCGATCGCGTTCAGGACCTGAACGTGCGCCGGCCGCAGCGTGGGGAACCCGAGGCGCTCCAGTCTGCTCGCGAGTTGCGACTGCAGATCATTCTGGGGCACGTGCAATAGGGTGCGAAGGTCTCGGCCGGAACGATTGGTTCGAGTCGTCTT